>JBFWWY010000163.1:0-7231 GCA_050245935.1 Phycisphaerae bacterium
AACCCCGCCGTTCGCGTCAGCCCACCACCAGGACTCGACTGCAATTCCTTCCTTAAAGCCGTCGCCGGATTTTCCCGAACGCGACGGCGCGGCCCAGCTCTCCGGCTGTACGGTATTGCCGGTCCATGACACCCACCGGGGAAATTCAGGATATACCGTTGCAAATTGGGTGGAACCCTTCAGGCTCCCGCCACTGAGCATCTGGAAGAATCCGCTGACGAATTGATCGGATTTTGTCCAAAGCGTGCCGTATTTGAAGTTCATCACCTTTGTGGAAGGATTGAGTTCGTCACGCTCCACTCGTTGAAACATGGCCACGCGTTCGCCGAACGGCAACATCAGGAAACCAAGCATCAGCGTGCCGACCGCGATCTGCGCAATGACGAACCCGCAGGCGCCGCCACCAACCCAGTCCATCCAAAGCGGCAACCGCACGTTGCCGCGTACGAGCTTGTCAGCAATCAGTCGCAAGACCAGCAACGAGACAGCAAACGTTCCGGCCAGCACAAGCGGCGCGCCGAAATTCGGTGAGATGAAGCTCACGTTTTTCGTCAGCGTCTCCACCCCGAAATCAAAAAAGGCATACGAAATCGCCATCGCGACGATCGCGCAAAACAGGTTGATGATCCCGCTGAACAGCCCGTAAATACTGTTCAGAAAGGTCACCCCGAGCACAAAAACGAGTGCGGCAATATTGATAATCATCGAGCCGTGCTCCTCTGTGACCGTCGCGGCCGACGGCCACTAGATACTATTTCCGTTATGCTGACTGGCGCGGTTGCTTCGGTTTGGGGCTGCTTCGTCTGCCGCCTGAAGCGTCTCCGCCGCCCCCGCTCCCCGTCTGCATCACGTTCAGCAATTCCTTGATGCTCGTCGTCCCATCAAGGACTTTGGCCATTCCTTGTCGCTGCAAGTTCGCAGTCGCGCACTTCGAAATTGCCGCCTGTACTTCGGCGTCGGCGCCGCGTTTGATCGCGGTACGCAACTCGTCGTTCACCATCAGCAGTTCGAGGATCGCGGTGCGCCCCACAAACCCCGTACCCTGGCAGGCCGGACACAGGATCGCATGACCATGCTTGTCATATTCCGGCTCCGGTACGCGATAAAAGACGGAATCCGAGGGCAGGTTCAGCTTTTTCAGAAGTCCACTGTCGGGCTTATAGGCTTCTTTGCATTCCTTGCAGAGCTTGCGAATCAGCCGCTGATTGACGGCTGCCCGGAGTGTCTGCGCCACGAGCGAATTGTCGCCGACGAATTTCATCCACTTGCGCACCATGTCCGTCGCGTCGGTCGTCGGCAGGCCGCAGTACACCAGCGACTTTTTCGCGGCATTCGCGATCGCCGGCGGCGACTTGGCCTCGCGGATCTCGGGGACGATCAGAATGTCGGGATCGGAACGGACCATCCGCATCAGCTCATCGGTGAAGGTCTGTTCGTTCGACGGCGCGAACTGTTTCTGCGTGACATTATCAATTTCAAGTTCGGTCTTATATTCCAGCAACTGAATGTTCTTGAGAAACGCGTCGTGCGAACGCGCGAATGCGTAAATCGTGGTGGTCAGGCCGGATTTCTTCGGCGCACCGACCAGGATCAGACCATCATCGGCCTGGAGAATCTCGTCGACATGCTTCAGTTGTGTCGGCGTAAAGCCCAGATGCTTGACCTTGAATTTGGACTCGGGGCCGATGATGGTGAGCGTCAGTTTTTCGCCGGCCACCGAACCATCCGTCCGGACGTTCAGGACGAATTCGTTCTCGCCGATCTTTGCGCCAAGTTTTCCGGTTTGGGGTTTGCGTTTCTCCTCAAGATCCAGTCCAAGCGACTTTTTCAGGAATGTAACGGCACCGTCCGCGACTTCCCGCTCCAACGGATCGCGCTCGACGACTTCGCCGTCGACTTCGTACAGCACTTTCGCAACCTCGCCGGAAGGCACCACTTCGATGCGACTCGCGCGACGAAGCAGTACGTCGGAAATGAGTTCCTGCACCGCAGTGAACTGGTCTTTTTCTTCGTCCTCGCTCGGAATCCGGATGTTGCCGTTGGGCCCGCGCAGGGTGACCCGCTCGACAACGACTTTTTCCTTCTTCTTTTTGCCTTTCCCCGAAAAGCCGGTTTCCTGGATTCTTCTGAAATGTGCGGGCGTCATCACCGTGCTTTCTTCGGTGACCAGGCCGTTGCGGTGGACAACATAGGCAATGGAAATACCGAGGAACAACACCCACGCCACGCTGTACCCGATTGCGAAGGATGGCACGAGAATCGCGCACGCGAGACTGATCATCATTGTGATGACATTGCCGAGGTTCCACAGTGAGCGGAACGTATTGACGGCCTGCGCGTCCTTGTCACCCCATTCGCAGTATTTAAACCAACTCGCGCCAAGCACGACCATGCCGAGCAACTTCCAGACGCTGATGTAAATCGCGCCGAGAACAAAAGACGCGCCAAGCATTTCCTGGGCCACTAGCAATGCTCCTCTGCTCGCCAAGAAGGCAGAGCGGACTGCAAACGTTATCCCAAAATACCCGATGACGGCTGGCGAATTCCCTTCAGCGCCATCTTCAACTCGTCCGGGTTTGGCGCAGCTTCATACGCCGTCGCGTGATCAATGTAGCCCGTATCCACCAATCGCCGCAGGCTCTCGGTGAAGTCAACCATGCCATCGTCGTAGGATGCGCGGATTACGTCAATAAGCTCGTGATCGCGCTCCTCGCGAATCAGTTTGCGCACCGAGGGGTTGGTCATCATGATCTCGACACACGGCACGACCGGTCGATCGTCCCGCACGCAGGGGAGGAGCTTCTGGCATACGACCGCTTTCAAGTTGAACTCCAGCGCCTGTCGAACGGACTTGCGCTCGTGCGCCGGAAACAAGTCGAGAATTCGCGAGATGGTCTGTGCCGAACTGGAGGCGTGAATCGTGCCGAAGACACGGTGGCCGGTTTCCGCCGCATGCACCGCGGCGCTGAAGGTTTCGATATCGCGCATCTCGCCGATCAGAACAATATCGGGGTCTTCGCGCATGAGATACTTCAGCGCCATGTGAAAGTCTTTCACGTCGATGCCGACTTCGCGCTGATTAATCGTGGCCTTCTTATCGGTGAAAATGTATTCGATCGGGTCCTCCACCGTGACAATGTGGACCGGATTGCGATCGTTGATCCAGTCGATCATCGCGGCGATCGTCGTACTTTTCCCGGAGCCCGTGATGCCCGCCAGCAGGACCATGCCTTGCGTATATTGCGGAATCTTGTCAATGGAGGGAGGGAGGTGAAGCTGCTCAAAATTAAGAATATCGCGCGACACGCGACGGGCCGCGACGGACATCTTTCCACGTTGCTGGAACGCATTGACACGAAAGCGGTCAGCGTCGCCGGGGGGGCCGACGTCGTAGGCAAAGTCAATGGCACCGAACTGACCGTACAGGTCTCGCTGCTTTTCGCTGAGAATTTCGAAAATCCCGTCGTGAATCTGTTCCGCCGTCAACGGGCCGCCGGATAGGGGGCGAAGATCGCCCTTCTTGCGGACCATCGGCGCTTTGTCGGCTTTCAAGTGAAGGTCGGAAACCTTCATTTTGATCACCGCTTTGAAATATTTGTTCAGCGATGGTTCGGTCTTCTTGACGACGACGTCCGCGGCAACGGGATCAAAATCGTGTTCGTCTTCGATAACGCTGCCGTCCATTGTTTCAGCCATCCGGTAATTCCTCTTTTGCCTGATAGCGACCCGACGCGGTGTTCGTCGGGGACTGCTCGTTGCGAAGGGGCTCGCGCACTTCGCGTTGGAACCTCAATTACGCGATTCTAGTCGATTAAACGCCAATGGTACGGGCAGGTTCGCCGAGAACCGCAGACCAGCCACTATATCACGGTTTCAGTCGTCGAGCGAGAAATTTTCATCGCCGTCGGACGGACTTCCGTCGGCGACGCGTTCCGCGGAAAACCTGCCGCGGGCAACTTGCCAGACTGCGCCGAACGAAGCGCGCGGACAGTCAGAACCCCATGGCGGCGAAAGTGTGGCGGGGGTGTTCGCGCCAATGCTTATTGAATCGAATTGTCAATTGCAGCGTCGCACGTGCGAGACATCGCGACCATTAATGATTCAACCGGTCGGACGTCACGGCGACCCAAGACGGAAAGTTCGCCAACCGCGCACCTTTACCTATAATGCCGGGCTTTACCGAACACGGGATTCGCGGCAACGTGCGGCGACGCCCATCGTCGGCAGGGTAAAAAGTACCGAAAGCTTACTCATGATCGACCTCAACATCATTCGCAATGCGCCCGACGTCGTTCGCGAAGCGTGCAAACTGAAAAACATGGACGCGGCAGTGGTGGACCGCGTCCTCGAGATCGATGAACGCCGACGCGCATTGGAGACGGAATTCAACGAGCTCCGGCACCGACAGAAGACCATCGGCGAGAAGATCGCCAAAGCGTCGAAGGACGAAAAGGCGACATTGACTACGGAAATGGGACCGCTCAAAGCGCGGTTGAAGGAGATCGATGCCGAGCGCGCGCCGATCGAAGCGCAGCTCACCGAGGTCATGTTGCTTGTTCCCCAAATTCCCCATGCCGACGCCCCGCGCGGCAAGAACGACGAAGAGAACGTCGAGGTCCGCAAGCACGGCAGGACGAAAAGCAAAAGCGACTTCGGTTTTGCGTTTCGTGACCACGTTGCGATCGGCGAATCGCTGAAACTGTTCGATCTCGAGCGCGGCGTGAAACTCGCCGGCTCGCGGAATTACGTTCTCACCGGCGTCGGTGCCCAGCTCCATGAAGCCGTCCTGCGACTGGCTTGGGACCTGATGATCCAGCGCGGCTTCACAACGTTGACCGTTCCCGTCCTTGTGCTCGAAAAACTCATGTATGGCACCGGCTTTTTCCCGCTGCACCGCGACGAAGTTTACCTCGCCGAGCGCGACGGACAGTGTCTCGTTGGTACGTCGGAAGTTCCTGTCACCGGCTTGCACGGCGATGAAATCCTCGACGAAGCTGAACTGCCGAAAAAGTACGTCGCGCGCAGCACGTGTTTCCGGCGCGAAGCGGGCGCCGCGGGCAAGGACACGCGCGGGCTCTACCGCATCCATTTTTTCGACAAGCTCGAGCAGGTCATCATCTGCAAAGCCGATAGCGACGAATCCGCCAAGTGGCACGACGTGATCATCCAGAATGCCGAAGATACGTTGCAGGCCCTGGAGTTGCCGTATCGCGTTGTCGAGGTCTGCACGGGAGACATGGGGCAGGGTAAGGTGCGGATGTACGATATCGAAACGTGGATGCCGAGTCGCGAAAAGTACAGCGAAACCCATAGCGCGAGCCGCTTCCACGACTTCCAGGCGCGCCGCCTCAATCTCCGGTATCGCGACAGCAACGGCAAGGTGCATTTTTGCCACACACTCAATAACACCGTGGTCGCGTCGCCGCGCATTCTGATCCCGCTGCTGGAAATCAATCAGCAGGAGGACGGTGGAGTCCGGCTGCCCGAAGCACTCCGCCCGTACATGGCAGGTGCCAAAGCGATCCAGCCACAATAAACAAACGAGCACGCGAACCTCTGAGGGAACATGGTCTCGCCAGTGTTGAGTGGTGCCGGCCATTTGAAGGACGGCCCCGGGAACGGAAAACCCGCCTTGGTGTCACACGGCTTTGCCGTCCCAGCACGCTGAAAACATTCAGACGAATTACTCGAAGAGTGACTTCCGCCGTATAATGGCTGCCAGAAGCGCTTCCAGAGGCGGAATATATGACCGAGCCGACACAGCAGCAGATTGAAAAGGCGGTCGCAGGAGATGCGAATGCGCTCAGCGAGATTCTCGCGGTCATCGGACCACAAATCGAGCGCCAGTTGCAGATCAATCCAATCTGGCAAAACGTGCTGGAACCTGCCGACGTCATGCAGGTAACCTATCTTGAATCTTTCCTGCGCATCGGAACATTTGACCCCGCCCGCGGTACGCCAATCGCCGCTTGGCTTCGCCGCATTGCCGAAAACAACCTGAAGGACGCAATCCGCGGTCTCGAGCGCCAGAAGCAGCCCCAGCCGAAAGACCGCATCCGGCCGGCCCGCTACGAAGACTCACTCATCGGCCTCTACAACATCCTCGGCACGGACAGCACGACGCCAAGCCGCAATGTTCGTCAGGCCGAGGCGACCAAAGCGCTGGAAGCGGCGATTGCAGATTTGCCGGAGCGATACCGCGAAGTCCTCCAGATGTACGATATTGATGGACGGCCGATTCAGGAATTGGTCGAGGCCACAGGGCGCTCGGCGGGTGCCATTCATATGCTTCGCGCCCGCGCCCACGACCGCCTGCGGGAGTCGCTGGGCACCGCTTCGAAAATTTTCTGAAAATTTCCGTGAATCCTCAGCCGCGATATCGCATTTCCATCCAGAGCACCAACTTGCCGGGAACCGACGATGAGCGATTCGAGTGATATGGGATTGGAACAGAACGCGCATCTGGACTGGATCGCGACCGCGCGCGAGGAAGCCCGCCGCGCCCGCATGGACGCGCGGACCGTCGCGAGCGGTTCCTCCATTATGCGCGATGTCTTGACGCTCGATCGGGAAAGCAGTTTCTGGAACGAACTTCTCCCACGCTACGAGATCTCCGACGAGCGCAAGCAAGGCGGACAGGGTGTGGTCTACCGCGGTACGCAGCGGGGTACCCGCCGCGAAGTGGCGATCAAGGTCATGCGCGAAGGCCCGCTCGGGGACGTCGCCACCAAAGCGCGCTTCGATCGCGAAGTGCAGATCCTGGCGCAGCTCAAGCACCCAAATATCGTCACGATTCTCGACAGTGGGGTGGCGTCCGGCATTTCGTACTACGTGATGGACTACATACGCGGCGAAGCGCTCGATACCTATATCCAGCAGAACAAGCCGACCGTCAACGAAATTCTGGCACTCTTCGCCAAAATCTGCGACGCCGTAAACGCGGGGCATCTTCGAGGCATCATTCACCGCGATCTCAAGCCCAGCAACATTCGCGTCGACCCGTCCGGCGAGCCGCATATTCTCGATTTCGGTCTCGCAAAGGTGAATGAGTTTGATGCCCTCGCCGATAGCCGCACCATCATGCGCACCACGACCGGGCAGTTTGTCGGGTCGCTGCCGTGGGCCAGTCCCGAGCAGGTCGAAGGACGACCCGAAGGCGTCGATATCCGCACCGATGTATACGCCATCGGCGTGATGCTATATCAGCAGCTTACCGGCGAGTTTCCGTACA
>JBFWWY010000164.1:0-7212 GCA_050245935.1 Phycisphaerae bacterium
CCAGATTTTGCCGCCGACATTTCCCCATGTGAGCGTCAGGTCAGGATGATGTGCTTCCGCTTCCGCAATCGCGCCGACTTCATACCCAAAATCCAAGGCCGTCTGAAAATCGGCAAACTTGAACTGTTTATTTAAGTCGTGTTCATCCTGAATCTGCCAGCCGTCGAGTTGGGCCAGCAACGGCTTCAGCGCATTCCCGGTAAGGGGCGCTGCGCCGCCCTGACACGGAACACATTTCTTTTCCGCCAATTCGCTCATGTCATCCATCCTTCGGGCCATCGCGGTTGCCCGTTCCCCCCCGCAGTATCTTGCGCGCAGGTGTCCGGTTCGCGCGTTATTTCTTCTTGCCTTCCACCGATACCATCAGCGTCACTTCATCGCTCAGCGGCCCGATCATTTGCGTCATGCCGTATTCACTTCGTTTGATCTCAAACTTGGATTCCAGCCCGGCGATGACTTCTCCGCGTCCCTCACCTTCGCCGACCTTCTTGATTTTCACCGTGATGGAGTTGGTCTTGCCGAGGAAGGTGAGATCACCCGTGACATCATACGTGTCTTCGCCGGCGGATTTGACGCTCGTGCTCTTGAACGTAATCTGCGGATGGTTCGCCACATTCAGCAGATCATTGCCTTTGACATGGTCATCGCGATTTTTGTTCGCTGTATCGAGGCTGTCCGCGTTGACGGTAAATTCAAACTTGCTGGCCGAGGGATCTTCCGCGTCCAGGGTGAACTCGCCGGTCAATTCGTTGAAGCGGCCATAGAAATTCGCGACGTTCATGTGCCGGATTTTGAACATGACCATGGAGTGCACGCTGTCGACGGTGAACGTCTGACTTTCCAGTTTGTTCGCCGGTGCCTTCGCGGCTGCGAACAGCACTGGGAATGTCACCGCAGCCAGTACGACTCCCGCTGATCGAATCACCGTCTTACGCATCCTTCTACTCCTTGCTTTGTTTCCGATAGGTTTTGGGGGTTTCAAACGTATATTCAATCATACGCAACAACTCCCCACCTGCACACTGCGGCAGGCCGGGGAAATGACAGTTGGCTCATCCCCGGCGCTTCAGTTCATGCCGCGCGGAAAAATCCGCTAAGATTCGCATCACGTAGTCTGCAGCATGAAGGCGAAACATGATCGAACTCCGCGATATCCGTAAATCGTACCCGACGCGCAATGACCATCTTGAAATTCTCCGCGGGGTAAATCTCACGATTCGACCGCGCGAGGCCATTGCGGTCATGGGCCCTTCCGGATGCGGCAAGAGCACGATCCTCAACATTCTCGGCTTGCTCGAGCCTCCTTCCAGCGGCACCTACCGGTTTGATGGACAGAATGTTCTCGAACTGGACGCCGCGGCGCAGGCGGCTTTTCGGAACAGCAGAATCGGATTCGTGTTTCAGGAGCATCATCTGCTTCCCCAATGCAATGTGATGGAAAATGTTCTTATCCCCACCTTCGTCGGCGAGAAAGGTCGCGACGCGGAAGCCCGCGCACGCGCTCTGCTCGATCGGGTGGGCCTCGCAAATCGACTCGATCATCTGCCGGGTGAGCTTTCCGGCGGAGAACGCCAGCGCGTCGCGCTGGCCCGCGCGCTGATCAATCACCCGGCGCTCATCATCGCCGACGAACCAACCGGAAATCTCGATCCCGAGTCCGCGGAAGGTGTTGCAACACTACTGGTTGAGGTGCAAGCCGAGACGTCTGCCGCATTGGTGCTCGTGACGCACAGCCGCGACCTGGCCGAAAGTTTTCCGCACCGCCTGCATCTGGAGCAAGGCGTGCTTGTCGCGGAGACGCAGCCGTGACGCTATGGACGCTTGCCGCGCGAAGTCTCCGGTACTATTGGCGGCCGCAACTTGCGGTACTGTTCGCGGTGGTCGTTGCCACAGCGGCCCTGACGGGGGCACTCCTTGTCGGGGATTCGATGCGGGCGAGTTTGCGCCGACAGGCATTCGATCGCATCGGGCGCTTTTCGCATGTCATCCTCGCGCCGCGCAATGTGCGCCAATCGTTTGTGACCCGTCTCGCGCACCAACAGACGTTGCAAAGCGAGCTCATTACTCCATGTCCAATCCTGCTGAGTCCCTGTGGCGTGAGCGAGCCGAATTCACACCGTCGTGTCGATCAGGCACAAGTCCTCGGCGTCACACGCGATTTCTGGATCCAGGGCGAAAACGCGAAGCACAAAGATTTCCAGGAAGAGATCCCCCCGAATCATGCCGTCCTGACGCAGACCTTGGCGGACGAGCTGGGCGTCGGCATCGGCGACGATGTCGTCTTGCGTGTTGGCAAGCCGGCGGAGGTTTCAACAGACTCCATACTCGGTCGCCGGGAGGAGCGCATCACGCAGACTCGCCTGACCGTGAAAAAAGTAATCCCGGCAAAAGGTGTCGCGACATTTTCGCTCAATCTGCAACACGCACCACCCAAAAATATCTTTGTGGCGCTTGAGACGTTGCAACAAACGCTTGGTGTGAAAAATCGCGTGAATGCCGTGCTGTTGGCGCCGGGTGTCAATGCAAGAAATCGCAAAGGAATTCCCGAGACGTTGCCGTCGAACAGCACCCGTCTGGAAGATGTCGGTCTTCGACTGCGCGTCGATGAGGAACGCCGATACGTGTCGCTGGAAAATGAGTCATTTCTCATTCCGACTGACGTGGCACACGCGGCGCAAGCTCTCGCGCCATCCGACGATTTAGAAGCCAGTCCGTTGATTGCGTACCTCGCGAATGAGATCACCAACATCACGTCACTGGCATCCTCTCAGCCGGTCCGCGGAGTATTGCCTGCCATTCCGTATTCCACCGTCGCCGCAATCAACGGTGCAGGCGTCGTGCTTTCTCAGTTTGAACCGGCTGAGTCGAAAGAGTCGCTCACGCTTCAGACCGGGCAGATCCTGCTGAATGGTGTCGCAGCGGAGCGCCTGTCCGCAAACGTCGGCGATCGAATACGACTTTCTTATTACACCACTGGCGCGCTGGGAGAACTCGACGAACAGACCGCGGAATTCACCGTCTCCGGCGTCGTCGCGCTGGCCGGGGCTGCGGCGGACAGTGGCTTTGTACCCGAGTATCCCGGCATCACCGATGCCAAGAGTCTGATGGACTGGGATCCGCCGTTTCCGGTCGATCTGAAAAAGATCTTGGATGCTGACGAAGCATATTGGGATGAATACCGTGCGACGCCGAAAGCGTACGTTTCGCTGACAGACGGGGAACGGCTGTGGTCCTCCGAAGCCACGACTCTGGGGACGTATACATCAATACGCTTTTATCCGACAAACAACGAGCCGATCTCGGCACTTGCCGACAAATTTCGCGAAACGCTGAATGCTGAACTCTCCCCTTCAGATCTCGGCATCGAATACCGGGATCTGCATGCCGAGTTTGCGGCTGGCGCAAAAGGCAGCACCGATTTCAGCGGGCTGTTCATTGGCTTCAGCTTTTTTCTGATCGCCGCCGCAGCAGGCTTGATCGCACTGCTCTTCCGACTCGGCATCGAGCGTCGTGCGGGGGAAGTAGGTTTGCTCTCCGCACTCGGCTATTCACACAAAAGCGTGCGCAATTTGCTGTTGAGCGAAGGAGCGATCGTCGCGGCGACCGGCTCGGTGATCGGCGTTGTCGGTGCGATTTTCTACGCGTGGCTGATGCTGGAAGGGCTGCGAAACTGGTGGAGTGCGGCGGTGAATGCGCCGTTTTTGCGACTGTCCATTTCACCAATGACGCTGATCATCGGTCTTGTCAGCGGCATTTTGTTGGCATTGGCCACGATCTGGTGGTCGCTGCGCGATCTCGCGAAGCACTCGCCGCGAGCGCTGCTGTCAGGAAATATGAGCCTGAAGCAGGTGGAGCAGAAAACCCGATTCCCTGTCGCATCAACAATATTTTTCGGTGCGTTGGTCGCGGGGTTGGGAATTCTTGCGACGGCGTTGTTTTCCGACGCGATGCCGAAGGTTGGCGCGTTTTTCGGCGGCGGCGTATTGCTTCTGGTCGCGTTGCTTACGCAATTCCGAATTTCGCTTCGCAGGAAGTCTGCGAGCCAAAGCTCCGACCGCTCGCTGTTCCTGTTGATCCGCCGCAGTCTCGCCCGAAATCCGGGACGCAGCATGTTGACTGCGAGTCTGATCGCGAGTGCAACATTTCTGCTGGTTTCGCTCGAAGCGTTTCGCCTTTCACCGCCGAACGCGACGGAGAAAGATTCCGGCACAGGCGGTTGTTCGTTGCTCGCCGAGTCGAGCGCACCGATTTTTCGCGATCTGAACCGGCCGAGCGGGCGCGGCGAATTTGGAATTTCCAGTGCGACGAACGCGAACTTTGCGGACGTTCAAGTCTTGCCTTTTCGCCTCCGCCCGGGTGACGAAACCAGTTGTCTGAATCTGTATGTGCCGCGCTCGCCGCGTGTCGTCGGCGCGCCGGACAGTGTGATTCAGCGTGACGGTTTTCGATTTCAGGACGCTTTGACAACGACGGAGAACCAGAAACGCAACCCCTGGCTGCTGTTGAACGAATCGCTCGACGATGGCGCGATTCCTGCCATCGGCGATGAGGCTGCGGTGAAATGGCAGTTGCACTCCGGGCTCGGCAAAAGCCTTGAGATTACGGATGACGCCGGCAATCCGCGCACGCTGCGCTTCGTCGCACTGCTTTCAGGGAGCGTGCTGCAGAGTGAGATCGTGGTTTCCGAAGATCAATTCAAGAATCTGTTTCCCGCACACGAGGGGTATCGATTTTTCCTGATTGATACGGGAAAAAATGATCCTCAGGCGGTCTCCGACGAACTCGAACGTGCAATGGCCGAGTATGGTCTGGATGTCCAGTCTACAACCGAAAAGCTCACGGCACTCTTCGCGGTGCAGAATACATACTTGTCCACGTTCCAGACGCTCGGCGGCTTCGGCCTGCTGCTCGGCACCCTCGGACTCGCGGCGGTGATGCTGCGCAATGTGTACGAGCGGCGGCGCGAGTTGGCACTCTTGCAGGCAGTTGGGTTTGATCGCGCTGCGATTCGGAAGCTCGTGCTGGGTGAAAATGCCGCGCTGGTGTTGGCGGGTTTATTGCTCGGTGCGATTCCGGCGGTGATCGCGGTCGCGCCCGCGCTCCTGCAGCGCCCGGGATCGCCGCAGTTTGTCACGTCGGCGTTGACGTTGCTGGGTGTCGGTGCCGCGGGGATGCTGGCGGGGTTTGTCGCGCTGAGGTCTGTTTGGCGCGATTCGCTGGTACGGGCGCTACGATCGGAGTAGACCGATTTTTTCATTCGCATCGGCGGGATGCTGATGCCACAATTTCGCCCCGGTTTTTCAAAAGTGAGCTTATACATGCACGGAAAGAAATACCTGCTCGCGTTGCTTTGTTCCTTCGGAATGGTAACGGTGGCGACATCCGGCGATTGGCCGAATTTTCGCGGGCCGAATCATGACGGCATTGCAACCGAGACTGGCTTCAAGAAGAAGTTCGACGGCAAGATTCCGCAAGTGTGGTCGCGCGACGTTGGGTCGGCATTCAGTTCGTTTGCGGTGGTCGGCGACAAATTGTTCACCGGCGGCACGAAAGGCGGCATGCAGACGCTGGTGTGCCTGAATGCAACAGACGGCAGCGAAATCTGGACGGTGGAAATCGAGCCTGAATACAAAGAGCCGCAGGGCGGCGACGGCCCCCGCGCGACGCCGACAGTGGACGGCGGCAAAGTGTATATGCTCGGCGCAAAGGGGAAGCTGATCTGCGTACTCGCGGAGAACGGCGACGAAGTCTGGTCGAAACAATTCAACAATATGCCGACGTGGGGATACAGCGGTTCGGTGCTGATCGATGGAGAGCGCGCGATCGTCAGCGCCGGCAAAGAGCAGGGCGGACTCGTTGCATATGACAAAAATACCGGTGAAAAAATCTGGCAAGCGAGCGATGACATTGCCGGTTACGCGACGCCGTACCCGTTTGACTTTGAAGGGACGCGTTATGTGGCGGGCTTTCTCGGGAATAGCGCGATCGTGGTCAATGCCGACGATGGCGAAGAAGCTTGGGGCACGCGTTGGCAGACGATGTTTTCCGTCAATGCGGCGGCGCCGATTTTTCATGAGGGGCAATTGTTCCTGAGTTCTGGGTACCGGCACGGCTGCGCGCTGTACGACCTACGAAAGAAAAGCGATGGCACGCTGGAAGCCCGCGAAGTATGGGATTCGAAGATGCTGCGCAACAAGTTTCAGTCGGCGATGCTGATCGACGGCGCGTTGTATTCGGGTGATGAGAAGGGCATTCAATGCGTGGATTTTGCGACCGGCAAGCGGATTTGGACCGTGCCGCGCAAGCAGCATTCGACCATGCTTGCCGCGGATGATCATCTGATTGTGTTGACCGAAGACGGCGAGTTGATGATTACGCCGATCAGCAAGCGCGGGTTCGATCCGGTGACGAAGCAGAAGGTGCTGGACGATCGCTGTTGGACGGTGCCGGTGCTGGCGAATGGGAAGTTGTATGTGCGGAATCTGACGAAGGTGGTGTGTTTGGATTTGATGGAGTAGAGCGGAAAGTCCGCCGCGTTGGTTGAGAATGGTGTGAAGTGCGAGCCGGTGCGCGCTAGCTGCGTCCGGCACGGAGGCGCGGACGCTACAAGAACGCGAACGTTCGGCACGGCGCGTACCGGTACTTCGGGATTGTGAGTGACTTCAAAAATTTTTCTGGTGGGTTTCGCTGCGCTCTACCCACCCTACGGGAAGCGGAACTGATGGCAGCGAAACAAAAATTCGACAAAGTGGCGCTGGTGGTCGGCGGCGGCAGCGGGATGGGCGCGGGGATCGCGCGGCATCTGGCGGCGTGCGGCTATCGCATCGGAATTCTTTCGTCGTCCGGGAAGGGTGAAGCGCTGGCGCAGGAACTCGGCGGTGTCGGGATGACGGGATCGAATCAGCGTCCGGATGATCTCAAGCGTTTGGTCGACGCGGCGCTTGACGAATATGGCGGGATCGACGCGGTGGTGAACAGCGCGGGGCACGGGCCGAAGGGCAAGGTGCTCGACATCAACGATGATGACTGGCACCGCGCGATGGATGTTTACTTTCTCAATGTCGTGCGAATGACGCGGTTGGTGACGCCGGCGCTTGTGCAGCGCGGCGGCGGGGCGATTGTGAATATCTCGACGTACGCCACGTTCGAGCCGGAGGCGGCGTTTCCGACGTCGGGTGTGATGCGGGCGGGGCTGGCGGCGTTTACGAAGTT
>JBFWWY010000165.1:0-7206 GCA_050245935.1 Phycisphaerae bacterium
GTGCCGAACAGCAGACTCCGCGGATCGCTCGGCACGCGAAATTCGACCAGCCCCGGCTCCACCAGCGGATTCACGATGATTACGCGCCCGCCGCGCCGTCGCAGCTTCATCAGCGAAGTCAGCAAGCGCGGATGATTGCTCGCGGGATTGCCGCCGATGACGAACACCGTGTCGCATTTCTCGATGTCTTCGAGTTGCACCGTCGCAGTACCCGTGCCGAAGACGCTGCTCAGCCCGACGCCGCTCGCCTGATGGCAGTAATAACTGCAGTTGTTGACGTTATTGGTGCCGTAGAGTCGCGCGAAGAGTTGCAGCAGAAATCCCGCCTCATTCGACGAACGCCCGGAAAAATAGAAGAAATTCTCGTCGGCTTGCGTCTCGCGCAGCCGCGCCGTGCAAATCGCGTACGCGTCTTCCCACGAAATCGGCTCATAGTGTTCAATGCCCGCTCGCGCCAACATTGGCTCGACAAGTCTTCCCGCATGTTCCAACTCGCGCGACGACATCCGCCGAAGCGCGCCAAAGTCAAAGTTTGCAAAGAATTCGCGGGGAATTGCGCCCTGCATATCCGCCGCCATTGCCTGCATCGATTTCTTGCAGACTTCGGGAAAATGCCCCGCTTCGTTGACCATGCCGCCTTGCTGTCCGCCCATCCCGAGCGCGCAGGTCTTGCACGCATTGCGTGATCGCAACGCTTTGTAGAATTTGAGAAAGCCCCCGACCTCGCGCGCCTTGCGCAGCGAATAAAAAATCGCCGGCCATCCGCCGCCGGAATTCGTCTTGCGTTTTTTGGCGCTCGGCCGCGAACTGTCATGAAACTGCGACAATTGAAACTCCACTTTGCGTTGTCAAAGTGTACCAATCCTAGATCAGCGCCGTCCCGACAATGGTCGGGACAAGGAAGCTGCCCGACTTTCGCAAAAACAAATTCGCAAACATTGTCGAAAACTCATCCAATATGCGCTAATGCGATTAAGGCCGCATCCATTCATGACACTTCGCGCAAAGCACATTGTCATTCCACGCGCCGCGTTCATGCATCGCGCACAATTCCCCCCGCGCTGTGCCGTCCCAAATCTCCGCCAACGATTGCGTGAACCAATTCGCCAGCGGCTGCGCACCGCGCACATCCTGACTGCACTGCGCGACGCTGCCTTCCGCCAGCAATGTCAAACGCCTCGGCAATTGTCGACACGGCCCACGTACCGGCGGCTCCGGGCGCAAAATGTCATCCACGGGCATCAGCCCGCAATAGTCGTTGTAGGTGCGAACCGTCGCTGATCCGACCGCCTGAATCCAATGATCGTAAAACGCATCCAGCTCATGAATATTCGCGCGACATCGCGTGAAAAGCGGCACCAACAACGGCGCAGCAATTGACTGTGACCGGCGGCGCTCTTCGATCGCCTTGATTCCCGCAATCACCTCATCGAACCGATCGCAGCGATGAATCGCGGCGTACGTTTCGCGCGATTGTGCATCCACGCGCACCATCAGCGCCGCCACCTTGCAATCAGACAATGCTTGAATGCTCGCTTCGGGTGCATCCAGCAAGCTCGTTTCAACGGCAATATTCCGTTGCCCGGCAGCGACTATTTCGCGCACGATCTGCGGGAACCGCGGATGCAACAGCGGATCACCATTGCCGCCCAGCACCAGCAGGCGATCATCATATGCCGCCAGTTCCCGCGCAACGCGAATAACCGCATGAGCATCCGCGTCGCAAATGTCCACCGCACGCACGTCATCATCAACCGTGTGACACCGGCGTCCCGCCGATCCGTTTAGACCTGGAAATGTTTCTTCGCGACGAGCGGTGCGGCGCGGATACAGGTGCGAATGTTGCAGCGCGTCGCGCGTCGTCAGCTCAATTTCCACCTCCGCTGGGAATGGTCCCGCGAAATTGTGTCCATCGCGCGCGGAATGCGCGCACAACTGCAGCGCCGAGGCGTTCGCGCTCAGCTCACCAAACGCCGCCGACAGCCGCTCGACGCTGCGCGTCGTGTCGGCCACAAAACGCATCGCAGCGGTCTGAACGGCGCGATCCACATGCAGGCAGGTGTCATCGGTGATCGGATCGAGCGCGGGAAACTCCGGACGGTACGTCAGCAGGATTCCTACCGGCAGATTCTTTTCCACCAGTTCCGCAACCGCAGCACGCGAGAGCAACAGTCCCGCAATCCCCGGCGGGGCAGCGGTGAACACGTAGCGCACACTGCCGGCTTTTGCCCGATATTGCGCGATCATCGCGCTGCTCAGCACGGGGTCGAGTGCCGCATGGTGCGCGTCCACCAGAAAAACCGCGTCCGCTTCGTGTGTGTCGAGTATTACTGCGCACAGTCGCGGGGCGACGAATTCGTCATACCAGGTCGTGTTCATCAACCCGCCGCGCCAGCTTGTCTGGTTCCACCGGCGCGCCAAGCGAAACAGTTCGCGTCGCGGCCGCACGCCATCGTCGATCAGGCTGATATGGACACGATTTGCTACACCGCACGCCTGACAGTCGGCCTTTGCCGATTCCGCATCGCGCGGCTGCACAATGAGGAAATGCTGATCGACGCCACCAATCTCCGCGAAGCGTCGCAGCGACGCGTGAGAAATCTGCACGTCGCCAAGTTTTTCGCGCAAGCGCGACGGCGTTCCCCAGAAGGTCTGCTGATAATCCGCAAGCATCGCCGCGACGATTTTCATGAGACGCCTTCCGTCAGTCGCGCAATCGTCGCGCGCAGTGTTTCGTCCACAAACCCGCAGCCGTCGAGCAACTCCCGCACAAACGCGATGTCGCGCCGCAGCCGCCGCCGCGCGGTAGCTGCGTCCTCGACAGCGTCATTTTCACCGCCGATGCGACGGTCCGCGTCAATGCGTCGCAGCTCCGCGCGTTGCGACACGCTCACGATTACTTTGTACATTGCGTCGTACCGCAGAATGTCCGCGCGCAGCTTGTCCAAATCCGCCAGTTTCGCATTGAAGCGACGCGAATCGTCGAGCAGTAACGTCAAATCTTCCAATACACGAATTGTTTCTTCGGAGATCACGCGGATCGCGTCCGTCTCCGCGCAACGTTCGCGCAGTTGGTGGATAGAAGTATCTCTTGCCGCATTTTCCTCTCGCTGCGACAGCGAAGCAAAATCGATGCCGTGTGGATCTTTTGGTACAAGCGTGGCTTCGAATTCCGGAAACGACATCCGCGCACTGCCGGCGATCGCCGCCCCGCTGTGACCGGCAAGGATGATGCGCTGTGGTGCATCGCGGAAATCTGCTTCGAATTGCTGCAGATAGCTGAACATCGGATCGTCGGTATGCACGGGGTTACCGTTGACACCCGACACCGTCTTCAAAATCGGTCGCATCCGCGCGATGCGCTCCCACTGCTTTTTCTCAATGGTTTCAAAGCGGCTCAGTTCCGGCGCCCAGATGTCTTCGATCGGCATACCCGCCGCGTAGTACAGTCCGTCGGAGTACGCGAGGTCCTGTCCGACAAAGAAGATCGGATCGCAGTCGAGATGCTGCGCGACGTAGAACGCCAGGTGCGCGACGGTGCTGCCGGCGGACAGCTTCGCGCGTTGCGGCGCGGCGTCGCGCAGCAACTGGTCGGCCACGGGCGAATGCAGCATGTGCATGCGACCCGGAAAATTGTCGGGCACCGCCGGCGTCACTTTCGGCTCGGCAATCAACACACACGGCGTATCAGCAGGGAGATTCGCGAAGTATTGTCGCGAAATCTCGTGATAGTCCAGGCTCGTGACAAAATGCGGCGTAATCCCCGCATTCAGCAGCGGGCGCAGCACGGTCTGCGTCGCAATGATGACCACGCGATTCTGAATTCTCGCAAGGTCCGCGATGTGTGCGGAAAGCGAAGGGCCTGCGGACACCACGACTGCCGGCAAACCGGCGGCCGCGCTGGAAAACGCATCAATGCCGGCGTTTGCGAGATAGTGCGGCAGGTTGAACGCGACGTTGCGAAACGTGAGCCGCGCGTTCTTGAGCAGCGTCACGAACTGCGTTCGCGTATGTGCCACAAAATCGAGAATTTTTCGGCGGATCCCATCGTGAAAGCGCGCATCTACCCGGCGCGAATAAGCCGGCACGATGAGCCTGGTCCCCAACATCAAAAGCGTTTGCAGTGGTTTTAGTCGTTGCGCGACGGAGGCCGCGTCATTCTGCGTGAGAAAAACGAGCCGGTTGGCGGCGAGCTGGGGCGCAAAATTCTGCACGCACATCGCGGCTTTGATCATTTCCAGGCGCGGCTCGCAGACGATTAGGGTGGGCCCCTGAAAAGAGGATTCGATCGCTCCCACGTGATAGCCAAGACCGATGCCGAACAGGATGAACGTTAACACGTTGTCGGGTTCTTCCGATTCCGCTGCCGTCAGCGCGGTACCCGAATGGCCGCTGTTTCCGGACGGGTCGCGCTTCTGGGCGTCGATCAACCGCTGGGCTTCGTCGCGCGGCGCGCGGCGGCTGTGGAGATAAATTAACGAGCCGTTATCCGACGTCCGCTGGGCGGTAAGCGCATCCGCCGTGCCGCGTTCGAGCGCCGGGCAGGCGGCGAACGGGGTTTTGTCGATGGCATCGGCCAGTGGCGGATTGACGGAGTAAAGCGCTTCGAGATTGCGGAGATAGCAATCGCGAAGCGGAATCAGCTCAGCGGGAATTGCCGCGAAAGTCGACATAGGACAATTGGGACGCGGATTGGCGACGGCGTCAAGGCGATGGCCCAAGCGAAATGGAGCCGTGCTCCCTCGGACGCGCACAAAAGCACGGCTTCCGACGAAATGAATTCACGCGTTCAAGCGCCGGGAATGCGGTCGCCGATGGGAGAGAAGAAAGCGTCGAGCGCGGCGCGATCTCTGTCACACCCACAATGGGGAACTGCCCATGTCGACCGGCACCATTTCCGAGCAAGCTGAAATCGGCACGACGTTCTCGTTTGACGCCATCACCACGCCGGGTGCATACATATGCGACTGGAGCGGGCATTTGTTGCGCGTGCCGACGGAAGCGATCAGCAAATCGGGCGCGCCCGCAATGAACGTGATCGGCCCATCGCCGCTGACGGTGACGAAAATCAGCGAAGACCCGTACATTCCGCTCACGCAAGCGAAGCACCTCGCTACGCAGCGCAAGCTGGCGGTGAAGTTCTAGTACCATTCCGAAACGAAGCGAACGAAAATGTCGTCTGAGAGGCAGTGGGTTGCCAAAATGAGTCGGCTTCGCTTTGTCGTCGCACTCGGGAAAGATCAAAACGCGGGAGTTCCAATTATTCGGCATACCCTCCGTTCGCACCGTTGACTCTTCCTGCAATCAACATCCCTTGGAATTTCGGCGCGATCGGAAAAATGCGCGCAACAGCGCTGCACTCTCATCCGCCAGTACGCCCGTCGTTGTGGGGACGCGGTGATTCAGGCGCGGGTCGGCGTGTAAGTCGAACAGTGACCCGCATGCGCCCGCTTTTTCATCCGCTGCCCCGTAGACCAGTCTTGCGAGCCGCGCGAGTATCAGGGCACCCGCGCACATCGCGCACGGTTCCAGTGTGACGTACATCGTGCACGCGTCGAGCCGCCAGCGACCGACAGTGGTTGCAGCCGCCGTCAGCGCAATCATTTCCGCGTGCGCCGTAGGGTCCTGCAGCAATTCGCGCTGATTGCAGCCGCGGCCGATAATGTGGCTGTCGCGAACAATGACAGCACCTACGGGGACGTCATGGTGGGAAAGTGCCTTCCTCGCCTCGTCCAATGCGGCCTGCATAAAGACGCGATCCTGCGCTTCGAGATTTTTCTCCATGTTTCAGACGCTACCCGTCCGCGCGCCGCAGTTCAATTCTTGTGGATTTCAGCACGCCACCGGCACCGACGAAACAGGTCGTCTTCGCGGGGAATTCGGGTAAGATTCAACCTTCTCGTTTCGTGGTCGGCCGGCTCGAAGGAAGATGAAGGTCGACGCCGTATCCGTCCAGAATGCGGTGGCCGTGTCGAGAGCGATTCCAACGGAGATCTGAAGATGGGCGGCAATTCTGACAATCTCGTGGACCTGCCGGTGAGAGAGTTTCTGGATCGGCTCGCGTCGGCCACGCCCCAACCCGGCGGCGGCAGTTGCGCCGCACTGGTCGGCGCGCTGGCGGCGTCGCTGGGGCAGATGGCGGTGGCATTCACAACCGGGCGCGAAAAGTTTGCCCAAGTCGAGAGCGAAGTACAGGGCGTGGGCCAGCGACTCGCGCAGGCCAACCAGATGCTGCGCCGCTCGATTCAGGAGGATTCGGATGCCTATGCGGCGTTGTCCAAGTCGTTCAAGATGGACAAAGCCGACCCGAAGCGCGCCGCAGCGATCGAATCGACCGCGTCGATTGCCGCCGGCGTGCCGTTTCAGACGGCGGTGCTCGCGAAGCGGGTCCATGCTGAGCTGGAGCGGTTGAAGCCGATCGCGAATCCCAACCTGCGTTCGGACGTCGAGGCGGCGATCTTCATGGCGCGCGCCGCCCGCGAAGCGGCAATCGCCAATACTAGGATTAACCTGCCGTACATGAACGAAGCGGCGGCGAAGCGGATCGAAGATGAGCTGGCGGGGCTGGTGTAGCGCGGCTCGCTTTTGCCAAGGATCAAAGCTCGACTGCCGGATCAGACGATGCGTCGGAGGTTCGAACGCTCGGGCCGCTGTGAATTGTCGTGGACTTACGAAAACGGCTGGCCGGCTTTGGTGAGTTTGGTGAACGTCGGCAATTGAAACACAACGCCTTCGTCGGGCGCGTCGACTTCCTCCACGCCGCCGACGCCTTTTTCGCGCAAATAATCCATGACTTGCGAAACGATCTCCTCCGGCGCGCTCGCGCCGGAGCTGACGCCGACGCGGCGGACGCCATCGAGCCAGCGTTCGTCGATGTGTTCCGGGCCGTCGATCAGGTAAGACGGCACGCCGCGGCTGATTGCGACTTCGGTCAGGCGTTTGGAATTGGACGAATTGTTCGAGCCGACGACCAGCAGCAGGTCGATGTCGGCACACATGTCCTTCACCGCGTTCTGGCGGTTTTGCGTGGCGTAGCAGATATCTTCACTCGGCGGCAGCTCCAGTTTCGGGAAGCGCGACAGCAGCACGCGCACGATCTCGGCGGTGTCATCCTGGCTGAGGGTTGTCTGCGTGAGTATCACGCCGGGCTGGTCGGCGGGGAAGTGCTTCTTCTCCGCGTCCGCGACGGATTCAATGAGGACGGTT
>JBFWWY010000166.1:0-7195 GCA_050245935.1 Phycisphaerae bacterium
CCGAGCACCAGCAAGCCCGCCGTGGAATAAAGCTGGGCCGGGTGAATCGGGATCGACCCATGCGCGTGCGCCATCGTCCTGATTTCTTCCGCCGAAAGATCATAGCGCTTCATTTGTCGGCGTAAATCCGGATAGGGCACTAATGCCAGTTTTGCCTGTGCCAGTCGGATTTCGTCGGGGGGTGCAGACTTTTGCTTGAGCGCGGCAAGTTCCAGTTCGAGCCTGTTTGCTTGCGCCACAGCCGCATCGACTTTCTTGTCGCTCGCGAGCAGACTTTGCAGCCGGATCGGCGACGGAAACGTTGTCGAATCGACAAGTTCTTGCGGCAAGCTCGTTCCCGGTAGGCGTTTTTCCCATTGGACGACCGCCGGATTGCTTCCGTAGGGGAACTCCACCGCCCAGGGAAGATTGCAGGGACCGCCGAAACAGCAACCATTGAGAAAACACCCCACGCGACCGAATGCCATACCGATCGCCAGAGACGGTGCGACAATATCGAGATACCAGCGGATCGAATGACCCCAGCCCCAGAGATAAACAAAAACCGCGATGCACGTCAGCAGAAAGCCGCCGTAAAACTCCATGCCGCCTTGCGTGAGGTTGAGGATGGCCCAGATCCGGTTCCCGATTGGCTGAATCTGTGCGAATTGTTCATCCCAGTAGTGCCAGACGAACATGATGCGGCAGCCGACGACGCCGGCGATCAGCGCGATGAAGCCGATATTCAAAACGACATCGGGATTCGCGCCGGATTTGATCGCGCGGCGAACGGCCCAGTAGATGCCCAGCAGGAAGCCGAGCGTCATCATCAGGCCGAACGCGGGAATTTCTTTTCCCAAAAACGGCAATTCGAACAATACCGGTCTCATCGCGGGTGGGTTCCTTTTGCAGGGAAAACAGCGGATCAATAGGTATGCTACGTGTTATCACGCAGCGGGTCTACGGTCAGATTGTCGATCAACCGTGTCGAGCCAAACCACGCAGCCACAGCAATCAGGACCGGTCGCACGATTTTGTCGACCGGCTGCAGCGTCTGGACGTCCACAACCTGAGCGTAGTCAATTTTGTCCGGACTCGCAGCTCTCAGATGACCTAGCAACAAAGACTCGATCTTGTCGGTAGCTGACTGACCTGCAAGGATTTCATCCCGCGCAGCCTGCAGTGCATTTTGGATCCCCGGCGCGCGGCGACGTTGTTCCTCAGTGAGATAAACGTTGCGACTTGACCGCGCCAAGCCGTCCGGTTCGCGCACGGTGGGGCAGCCGACAATGTCCACCGGCAGGTTCAAGTCGATGGTCATCCGTCGGAGGATGGCGAGTTGCTGGGCATCTTTCTCACCGAAAAGCGCCACATCCGGCTGAACGATGTTGAAGAGCTTGCAGACGATTGTCGCGACGCCGTCAAAATGCCCGGGACGTGCGGGGCCGCACAGATAATCGCCAAGCCCTTTGACGTGAACCACCGTTTCCGCGCCCGGTGGATACATGTCGTCCGCCGTGGGGAGAAACACCAGCGCGGCACCGACCGCGCGGCACAGTTCGAGATCACGCTGTTCGTCGCGTGGATACTTGTCGAGATCCTCATTGGGTCCGAATTGCGTCGGATTTACAAAAATGCTGACGACGACGTAGTCAGAATGCGACCGCGCCGTCTCCATGAGCGACAAATGCCCTTCGTGCAGGGCGCCCATGGTGGGGACCAGACCGATCCGGGCACCATTTCTACGCACTGCGGCTATTTGACGTCGCACTTCGGGAATGCTTCGCGCAAGATCCATCCGCGTAGTGTACGGGCTTCCGCGGGGTACCGGCACCCGCGGTTCCCATGCGCGTGTAAGTCCTTTACGGATGTCGCTTGGGACAGGGTCGAACATTCGGACAAGTTCAGAAAACACCGTGAAAAGCGAGAAATCGATGAACAGGAAGCAGATTTGCGTGCTTGTAGGTGCCACGTTGCTGGCGTCATCTAGCGCCGTTGCCCGTGAATTCTACGTCAATGGAGCGGGTAGCGCCGGAACCCAGAATGGATCCCGCGATTTCCCCTTCCGCACCATCCAGGCCGCGGTCGCTGCCGCTGACGATGGAGACGAAGTCCGCGTCGCACAGGGAACGTACAACGAGAACGTTCGCATCGAAGACAAAGATATTCAGCTATTGGGGGGCTTCAACGCGTCCTGGCAACGCGCGGCAACAGCGGTAAACACCGAACTGACCGGCCTCGGCGACAACGCCGCAATCAACATTATCGAATCGGACGCCGTCGTGGACGGCTTCCGCATCGCCAAAGGCACCGGGAGCGTCGAAGAATTGCCTTTCACACTTCGTGGCGGAGGCATCTACATTCGCGGCGGGTCGCCGACCATCTCCAACAACCTGATCGAAGACAACGAACTGCGCGGCGGCAACCTCGCTGCTGAAGAAAGTACCGGCGGCGGGATCTATGTGACCAACGCCGTCCGTGCCACGATCAGGAACAATGTCATCCGCAACAACGAAGCCGGGCGCGGTGCCGGCATCGCGGTCAATGTCGGCGTTGTCATCATCGAGGACAACACGATCGAAAACAATGTGGGTGTCGGGGACCACGGCGGTGGGCTTTTCATTACCGCGCAACAAGCGACGATTACACGCAACATCATTCGCGGCAACGAAATCGGGCGCGAACTCGGCTACGGATGGGGCGGCGGACTCATCGTCGCCGGCGTCGGCAGCGAAGCCGAACTGTCGTTGAACACGGTCTACGAAAACTTCGCGGCCAGTTTCGGGTCCGGCGAATTTATCGACGAGGGCGCGGTCGCTGAGATTCATCACGAGTTGATCTACAACAATCGTTCGAGCGCCGGCTGCGAAGCGGTGTCGGCTATCTATGTCGATGGCGGCGCGGAAGGCGGATCCAGTGCAACGATCGACCATTGCACCGTCGTCAACAACATGTGCGAAAACTCCACACGCGGCAACGGGTTGCAGGTCGAAGGCGATTCCACCGTCACCGTCAGCAACAGCATTTTCTGGGGCAACGCCGGCGATGATTTCCAGGTCATCGACACTTCGACGTTAGTTGTCACGTACACGTGTTCCGAGGAAGGCTACGCCGGCACCGGCAACATCTCGTCGAACCCGCGTTTTCGCGACGAAGCAGCCAGCGACTTCCGCCTTGCTGCAAACTCGCCGTGCATCGATGCCGCCGACCCGGCAGCGCCGTTCGACAAGGAGCCCGCGGACAACGGCGGCCGCGCCGATCTCGGGCGTTTTGGCAATACGGCAAACGTACTTTCGACGCCGGACGATGGCGGAAATGAAAATGAGAATCGCAACGCGAACGATAACGCCGCCGGCAACGCGAACTCGAATGACAATCGCAACGGGAACGACAACGGCACGCCCGATGACGGAACCGACGGCCCGATCGCGGCCGCGGCATGCCCGATGACCGCGATGCTGTTGATGTCGCTTTCGCTGGTCGGCGTGTGCCGAACGCGTCGAACGAAGGTTTAGTAACACGAAAAACGCGCGAAATGTCTCAAACGCCGCGCCGTCAGGATCATCGGCGCGGTCTGTACATCGGGTACCACGGTCGGCTTGCCCGGTCGGGTGCCACTGGCGGCTTGCCCGCCAGTGTTTCGTTTTCGTGCGTGTTCGCCCGGCGTGAAACCGCCATTCGTTTGCTCGGGTGCCCACCCTTCCAGGGGACGGGACTGACGAACGTCTAATCTACGTCCCCAGCAACCTCACGCTGAAAACAAAATCACCGCAATTCCCCCGCGAAGTGTCCACGCCATCGTCCGCAGCCAGTTCGTGTTGACGAGCCTGCGATGCGCGGCGGCGTCGAAACCCTTGCTGAGCTTCTTGTGACACGGCACCTGCAGCAGCCAGGTGGAGAGCCAGTTCGCCGCCACCAGCGCAAAGCCGACAATCGCCAGCACCCGTGGCGTCCCGGCGTCTGCGACGAACAGCATCCCGAGCGCCGCCGCCGTCTCCAGCGGCATCAGCGGCCCGATGATGAGCGTGATCCGAAGCTGATGCTCGCGCTCGTATGCCGGGAACGAATCCGTCCCCACCCGCGCAAACAGTGGATAGTGTACGAGCTGAATGACCCAGATCAGCCCGACCAGCAACAAGGTGCTGACGAGGTGAGTGTATTGAATGGCTTCGTTCATCTTGTCGCGATCGCGCCGCTGCGACCGTTCCCTGACCGTTGAAGTCCAACGCAGCTTTGCATTCCTATGAAAGACTTCGGCAGCATAGCAAGGACAATGGCGCAAAGAATTTTGTATGCCACTCCTAGTCGCATCGATTCGACGAAAGGCAGCGCCGGCGCTTCGAGTTCCCGGGTCGGCGTCGCAGGCACCATCGCATTCCTGCCATCGGAATGAACGCCAGCAATGCTCCCTGGCCGCATAGCCCGCATGCGTTGTTCATTTCCAGTGCCGTCACATCAAACGCGCTCGAAGTCGTCCCGGTGAGGTTGTCCGAGGTTGCTTGGAGCGAAACGGCCGCACACGCCGTATCGACAGAAACCATCGGGAACGTCGCCAGCCCTCCGACGGCGTTCGCCGTTGTCGTCGATAGCGTGCCGCCGCACGAGGACAACAGCGTAAGCGCCACGGTCGCGGTGCTGTCGGTTCGTTCGCCGGTCGCGTCGATCACCTCCACGCTGATCGGCGGATTAAACGCCGCGCCCTCTTGTACCATTGTTGGTTGTTGCACAAACCGCAGTGCGGCGGCCGGCGCTGCTGTGACATCGAACGGTTGCGACGTATCGCCGGTGAGCCCGTCCGCCGTCGCCTGCAACGTGACCGCGGCGCAGGGAGTGTCCACTGCGAGCATGGAGAAGGTCGCCAAACCACCGACTGCACTCGCAGACATCGTCGTGATGGCACCGCCGCAGGAAGCCAGCAGTGTCAGTTCAACGGTCGCCATGCTGTCCGTTCGCTGCCCCGCGGCATCGACAATCTCCACCGTCACCTGCGGATTCAACGCGACGTCTGCCGCAACGTTCGTCGGCTGCTGTACAAATCGCAGCGCAACCGGCGGAAGCGCCAGAACGGTAAACGGCGTGGAGTCGACACGCGGCAGATCGCCGGACGCCGCTTCGAGGACGATCCCCGCGCAGGCCGTGTCGATCCGCACGTCGTTGAATACCGCGAGGCCCGCGTTTGCCGTCGCGGCACCGCCGGTCAGTGTGCCGCCGCAACCCGACTGCAAGTTCAGGTTCACCGTCGCGGTGCTCATCGTGCGATTCGCAAATGCATCGAGAATTTCCACCGAAATCGGCGGATCAATCGCCAGGACAACCGAAGTCTCCGTGGGCTGCTCAACGAAACGCAGCACTGCGGGGCTTGCCGCGAAAACATCAAACAGACCGCTCTCCACCGGCGTACCCACGCCGGACGCGACGAGTCGATAGCCGTTCACCGCGCGCTGGATGCGCAAACGGTCGGTCTCGTCCCACGTCGCGACGCCGGCGACCGTCTCCTTGGTGAGGCTTGTATCTACGAGCAGCGGCCAGCCGCCGGGATTATTCGTGGAATCCAGTGTGATCATCTCATCTGGCGTCGTCACCGTGTTTCCCACCGCATCCAGAACGGTGACCGCAAGAACAATCGTTTCGCCCGCATCGGTGTCCGTCGGTTGCACGGTGAATTCAAGCCGGTTCGCGGGACCGGCGGTAATGTCGAATGCGATGCTTTCGACCGTATCGCTGGTGAGGAAATTCGCGCCGTCGTGGGACGCGCGCAGGGTGTAGCCCATCGCCGCGGTCGCAATATTCAGGTTGTCCGCGTCGGTCCATGTTGCGATGCCGCCTTGCGTGGCAAAGCTGTTGATGCCGAGCAGCGTTGCGCCGCCGGGATTTTCTTCCAGGTTCAGCGTGATGAATCGCGGATCATCCGCGATCAGATTTCCACCGAAATCCACAATCTTGACGGCGGGAAGGAGGGCTTCGCCTGACTGGGTCGTTCCGGGCTGTGCGCTGAACTCCAGATGGTCCGGTGCGCCCCGTGTGATGTTCGCGGCCACGATGCCCTGATCCGTGAACGCGCCGCCCGCCGTGCTAGTCGTCAAACGCATGGTCACCTGTGCGGGCCCCGCCGCCCCCGCCGCGCTGATGATGCGCACCCGGATGCCGTTCACACGAATAATGTCCTGCACGCTGGCCGACGTGCCGCTGGTCAGCATAAACGTCAGCGTCTCGTCGGCGTTGCCGGTAGGCGTCAGCGTCGCGGCAACGTTTACCGCATTATTGTTCAAGCCGATTGTCGCACTTTGTGCCGAGACCTGCGACGTGGGATCGAACTGATACCCCGGCTGTACGGACAGGACGATCGCATTCGTGCCGCCCGCCGCGTACTCGGGCAACATGGTTTCGGCGATCGTAATCGTGTTCACAGTCACCGCCACGCCGCCGGCCCCGGCACCGCCGACGCGGTTCGTGTCGACATTCATCGTGATGTTGGGGGAATTCACAGAATCGGCCCGGACCCATAGCGACGTACATAGCATCACGACGGCGCCCGCCGCCGCGATTCTCGATGAGTTCTTGGACGCAACAGGAATTGACAATCTCGCGCCACGATGCGGCATGGTCCTGACTCCGTGATGGATCGCGAAGGGCAAGTTCTCTCGCACACGGGCAAGTACGATTGCCGTGTATCATGTGCGAACGTGCATCAGCAGCCGACAGTCGTCGGCGAAATGCGACCCCGCGCGCGATCGGCAGTCATCATACGCGGCGGTCCGTGAATGCGGGATAGCGCCATGCGGGCTGCGCGCCGGATCGCGACGCAGCGGCTAGTTCGCTCGACGCATGAAAGAAAGCTGCGCCCCCGGTGCCGGCTTGGTGGCACCTATGAGCGAGCCTCCGTCAAGCGGCTTGGTGGCACGGCCAACGGTACTCCGTTGTCCGTGTTCTTGAGCACGTCCGCCTTGTGGAACACGGTCAAGCCGAGTACAGCTTGGACGTGCCACCCGCCCGCGTTGCGTGTCACCGCCCGTCGCGGTGAAATGTTGCAATGAGTCGTTCAAGCCCCAAGCGCGAGCGCGGGGTTCTTCTAATCCCAAGCGCGAGTTTCGTATCCATGATAAAACTGTCCCGTCCAGTGTTGGGTTCGGGCTGTTGTGAGATTCTTCCTTGGGCCGAGGTTGTCGGCGTTTGGAAGAAGCCGTTCCACGTATCCATTCGGCCTCGTGCACGATGG
>JBFWWY010000167.1:0-7182 GCA_050245935.1 Phycisphaerae bacterium
CGATTTTCCCGGTCTTTTGCCATGGTGGGGCCGTGTCAACGCGGTCGATTTGAAATCGGGAAAGGTCTTATTTTCTGCAAAAGTTCCGTCGATCCGCAATCTCGCAATCGTCGGGAATCCTGCAGAAAGCGAAATGAGCGAACGTGAGCAAGAGGGCCTCAGCCGCTTCTTGCACGATGCCGTCTTTCGGCTGAATGCTCAACTAAGTCAGCAGCGCCAATAAAATCCGCGTCATGCTGGGCGCAACATCCGCGCCGGCTCGGCAGGAGCGTCGCCTTCTCTATCAAATATGTATTCTCCGTGTCTCCGTGCCTCCGTGGTTGCCTCTATTCCGCGTCGTCCGGCGTTGCACCATCCGTATCCGCTGCATCGGCTTCATCCGCGCTCGGCATAGGCGGCTTGCCCGGCGTTCCGTCCGCTTCCGCCGCCGCCTCTTCTTCGCGGATCATCTTCGCGACCGCGACGACGCGATCGTTTTCGTCCACGCGAATGAGCTTCACACCCTGCGTCGCACGGCCGATGTCGCGAAGCTGGTTGGCTTCGGTGCGGAGCATTGTGCCGGTCTGCGTGATCAGCAAAAACTCATCGTCGTCCTCGACCGCGCGTAACGCCACGACCTTGCCGTTCCGTTCAGTCGTCTTGATGTTGATCACGCCTTTGCCGCCGCGTTTGGTCTTGCGATATTCATCAATCGGCGTGCGTTTGCCGTAGCCGTTCTCGCAGACGGTCAACAGGCTCATACCCGGCTCGATGACGACCATATCGATGACGATGTCCTCGTCGCGCAGATTGATACCCTTCACGCCGCGTGCCGTGCGACCCATCGGGCGCACGTCATCTTCGTCGAAGCGACAGGCCATCCCGTCGCGCGTGCCGAGCACAATTTCTTGTTCGCCGTTCGTCAGCCAGACGCCCGCGAGAGCGTCGCCATCGTCGAGCTTGACGGCGTGAATCCCCGCCGTGCGCGGTCGGCTGAACGCGGAGAGCGGCGTCTTTTTCACGATGCCTTGCTCCGTCGCGAAGAAGACATAGTTTTCTTCGAACTGTTTGACCGGCAGAACGGTCATCAACTTTTCTTCCGGCTGGAAAGTCAGCAGATTCGCCAGCGCCCGCCCTCGCGCCGTACGGTTCATCTGCGGAATGTCAAAGACGCGCATCCAGTACACGCGGCCACGCGTTGTGAAGAACAGCAGATGATCGTGCGTCGAGCCCGTGCGGAGATGCTCGGTAAAGTCGCCGTCCTTGTTGTCCGTCCCGCGTACGCCTTTGCCGCCGCGCCCCTGCGCGCGATACGTGTCGATCGGCACGCGCTTGATATACCCTTCGTGCGAGATCGTCACGATCACGTCTTCGCGCTCGATCAGCGCTTCATCCTCGATCGAGTCCAGCGCGCCTTCGATCTTCGTGCGGCGCGGATCGGCGAACTTTTCCTTCATCTCGACGCAATCGTCCGCCACAATATCCAGCACGCGACGCCGATCCGACAAAATGAGCTCGTAATCCGCAATGTCATTGACCAGCCCGGTGTATTCCTTCGCGAGTTCTTCGATTTCGAGACCCGTGAGCTTGCGCAACTGCATCGCGAGAATGGCATCCGCCTGCGTCCGCGTGAGGAACTGATCAGAACCGGACGCTCGCGCAACGAACTTCTCCGGCAACAGCTTTCGCAAGGTCGTCTGCTCGCTGAGTCGCAGCGGCTTTTCCATCAAACGTTGCCGCGCAGTCTCCACGTCCGGCGAATGCCGGATGATCTTGATGATCTCGTCGATGTCGGCAATTGCGAGAATCAGGCCCTCAAGCACATGCGCACGTTGCCGCGCCTTGCGAAGCAAAAACGATGTGCGCCGCCGGATCACATCGACGCGATGCTCGATGTAATGCTCGATGAGCTGTTTCAGATTCAGCGTCTTCGGCACGCGATTGACCAGCACGACGTTGTTCGCGTGGATGTTCGACTGCAGCGGGGTGTACTGATAAAGCTGGTTGATAATGACGTTGACATTCGCGTCGCGCTTCAGTGTGATGACCAGGCGCACGAGTGCTTCGCGGCCCGATTCGTCGCGCATCTCGTCGATGCCTTTGATCTGCCCGTTCTCAATCGAGTCGCGAATCTTATCCTTGATCGTCGGCAGCATGACGCCGTATGGAATTTCTTTCACGACGATCTGCAGTTTGCCGGACTTTGTTTCTTCGGTCTCGATAACCGCGCGAACCGTCACGCTGCCGCGACCGGTCTGATACGCGTCAAGAATGCCTTTGCGCCCGTGAATGACCGCACCGGTCGGGAAATCCGGACCCGGAATGATCTGCATGAGTTCTTCAGCCGAAATCTCCGGGCGATCAATGACCGCAAGAATGCCGTCACAGATTTCGCCGAGATTGTGCGGCAGCAATTTGGTGGCCATGCCGACCGCGATGCCTTCCGACCCGTTCACGAGCAGATTGGGAAATTTGCTCGGCAGGACGACCGGCTCTTTCCGTGTGCCGTCGTAGTTTTCTTCAAAGTCGACCGTTTCAAGGTCGATGTCCTGAAGCATTTGCTCGGCGGGGGCCGCGAGCCGCGCTTCGGTGTACCGCATCGCCGCAGGGGGGTCGCCGTCGATACTGCCGAAGTTCCCTTGGGGATCGACGAGCATTTTGCGGAGCGACCATTCTTGCCCCATGCGCACGAGCGTTGGATAAATTACGCCCTCGCCGTGTGGGTGATAGTTACCACTGGTATCGCCGGCGATCTTCGCACATTTGCGATGTTTGCTGTTGGGCCGCAGATTCAGATCGTTCATCGCAACGAGAATGCGCCGCTGCGACGGCTTCAAACCGTCGCGGACGTCGGGCAGCGCCCGCGCGACGATCACGCTCATCGCATAGGTCAGATAGCTGTCCTGCATTTCCTGCGCGATCGACGTCGGCAGTTCGCCGGAACCCGGCGCGGTAGGGCGTTGTTCGCTCATTTTCGGACGTTTTCCTTCGTGCAACAGGCGGCGGTGTGAATCTCACGACCCCCTCAATTCAAGGGGTCGCGCGGCGGCTCCTGCGTGTCAGCGCCAAAGGACTAATTCTAGCCCAAAACGACAGTTCTGGTCAGGGGGACGGCAGCGAATTTTCGTGCGGGAAAGGAGTCGGACAGGATTTTTATGTTTGGTACTTGTTCGGTTATGGAGCCTGGGTTACATTATAGGGCATTAACCGGGTCGCGATCAGTGATCTGATTGCGAAGGGCAGAATTAATCTCGTCAGTTACGGAGAAAGAAAATGAAAAGCTGGAAGCATCTCTCGAGTGTCGCCGCAATCGCGTGCGCAGTGACGTTTGTTGCAATCGCCGAAGAGCCAAAGCCCGCTGCGCCCGACGCAGCTCAGCAAAACGCTACGCAGATGATGATGGAAATGGGCACGCCCGGTGATCATCACGCACACATGGATCAGCTCGTCGGCGAATGGGACATGGACTGTAAATTCTGGATGGCCGGTCCGGATGCCGAACCCATGGTCACAACCGGCAAAATGACGCGCGAGATGATCCTCGGCGGCAGGTATCTCACGGAGCATTACAGCGGTAACTTCGGCGGGATGCCGTTCGAGGGCCACGGCTTGATGGCGTACGACAATATGCAGAAAAAATACATCGGTCTGTGGATCGATTCGATGAGCACTGCCATCTTCCGCGAAATGGGCACGTGTGATGATGCCGGAAAGGTCTTTACCTTCTATGGCGAAAATCCGGACCCCGAGACCGGTGGAAAGAAAATGAAGAAGACCAAATCAATCATCACGATCAAGGACAAAGATAATCACAAGATGGAAGCATACACCGTGACGCCGGAGGGCGAATTCAAGATGATGGAACTCGTCGCAAAACGCAGCAGTTCCAGCAAAACCGCACAGCCGACAGAGTCCTGAATGATTTGAACGACGTGAAAGCAAGCGGCAAGCATTGTTGCTTATTCACGCACTGACATTACACGTTCGCGTGGCGCAATGTCCGAACCCCCCGCGACAAGCGGGGGGTCAGGATTCGCGGCGTCGCGCCTGTAATGACCCGCAAGGGTGATGTTTTTGCACGCCGATCGCTTAATCCGGCTTATTGCAAGACTTTGGCTCTGACTGCCCAAAATCCGGATTTTCATTGACATACCGCCCGCGACCGATACATTCTTGTAGCGTATGTGCGTCTGAGTGCGGAAAAACCCCGCACCCGTCACATGCCGGTCCAAAGATCTGGATGTATCGTTGACGTTGGTTTCCAAGTTACTTGCTTCCGCCTCGCTGCCGATCGCCGCGCCATTCTCGGCGTGTGTAGGCACAATTTTCGCCGATTCATGAGCATGCAGTCCCAATGATAAAAGTAAAGCTCCCTGACGGAAAAACCGTCGAGCACCCCGAAGGCATAACGCTGATGGAGGTGTTGGCCGCCATTGGTCCCGGACTGGCAAAAGCCGCTGTCGCTGCGCGCGTCAACGGCGAAGTCCGCGAGTTGTTCAAGCCGGTCTCAGAAAGCGAAATTGAACTTTCTGCGCTCAAACTCGACGACCCCGACGCCCTGCAGATGGCGCGGCACAGTTGTGCGCACGTTATGGCCGAAGCGATTTGCGACTTGTGGCCGCAGGCCAAGCTCGTATACGGACCGCCCGTCGAAGATGGCTTCTATTACGACATCGATCTCGATTACAAACTCACGCCCGCAGACTTCGACAAGATCGAAACGCGGATGAACGAAATCGTCAAAGAAGACCGCCCGTTCACCCGCTATGAAATGCCGCGTGACGCTGCGATGCAAAAACTCGCAAAAGAAGACAACGAATACAAAATCGACAACGCCGAGCGCGCCGAAGGTGACACCCTCAGTTTCTACGTCACCGGCACCAAAGACTCCGGCTGTTTCGAAGATCTCTGCCGCGGACCGCATGTCCCGAGCACCGGCCGCGTCGGCGCATTCAAGATCATGCAGGTCGCCGGCGCATATCACCACGGTGACGCAACGAAGAAGCAGTTGCAACGCGTATACGGCACCTCATATCCCGACAAGAAATCGCTCAAAGCGCGTCTGACGCAGCTCGAGGAAGCCCGAAAACGCGACCATCGAAAAATCGGTCAGGAACTTGGCCTCTTTACGCTTGACCCATTGGTCGGCACCGGCCTTGTCCTTTGGAAGCCGCGCGGTGCGATCCTTCGGCACACGCTTGAATCGTTCATTCGCGGTGAGCTGATGCGGCGCGGCTATCAGCCGGTCAATACGCCGCACATCGGCAAGCTGGATCTGTTCCGCACCAGCGGCCATTTCCCCTATTACAAAGACAGCCAGTATCCGCCCATTTACGAGAGTGATGCAGCGCGGATTCTCAACGAACTCTGGGAAGCTGCCCGTGCCCGCGGCGATGCGGCGGGATTGTCGCAGTCCGAATCGCGGCTTCAGGCACAGCTCGGCGATCTTGATGACGATCTGCCAAAAACGCTCACGCAGCGCGGCTATTCCGACAAGGCCGGCAGCGCCGCGAAAAACGACAAAGTCATTCGCGCGATGCTGCAGGAGTCCGACGGCTACCTGCTCAAGCCGATGAACTGCCCGATGCACATGCGGATCTTCGATTCCGAACCGCGCAGCTATCGAGAGCTGCCGATCCGCCTCGCGGAGTTCGGCACGGTCTATCGCTACGAACAGTCCGGCGAAGTCAACGGGATGACGCGCGTACGCGGTTTCACGCAGGACGACGCACACATCTTCTGCACGCAGGATCAGGTCGAGGCCGAAATGGCGGATTGTGTCGATCTCACGCGGCTCGTGCTGTCCACGCTTGGGTTAAACGACTATCGCGTTCGTATTGGTCTTCGTGACGACAGCGACAAATACATCGGCTCCGCTGAGAATTGGAACGCGGCCGAAGCCGCAGTGCGAAGCGCCGTGCAAAAAGCGGATATGAAATATACTGAAGAGCCCGGCGAAGCCGCGTTCTACGGACCGAAAATCGATTTCGTCGTGAAAGACTGCATCGGGCGCGACTGGCAGCTCGGCACGGTGCAGGTTGATTACAACGGCCCCGTCCGCTTCGGCTTAAAGTACATCGGCAATGATAATGCCGAGCATACGCCCGTCATGATCCACCGCGCGCCGTTCGGCAGCCAGGAGCGTTTCTGCGGTATTCTGATCGAACACTTTGAAGGCGCGTTTCCGCTGTGGCTGGCGCCGATTCAAGTGGCGATTGCCAGCGTCAGCGAGAAAAGCGAAGTCTATGCGCGCAGCGTATACGACGCCTGTTTTGCCGCCAATCTCCGTGCGGAGCTCGACAACAGCAGCGAACGCATCGGCGCGAAGATTCGCCGCATCGCGATGGACAAAGTTCCCTACACGCTCGTGATCGGCGAGCAGGAAGTCGCGGACAACACCGTAAACGTGCGCACGCGTGATGGCGCACAGCTCGGTAGCGTCGCGCTGACGGAGTTTATTACCGTTTGCGCGCGGGATATTGCTTCGCGCAGCAATGAAATGAGAAAGCCGGCCGGAGGGGCCGGGAAACCCTGAAGAGAGGATTAGCCCATCAAGACAAACCTTCGCACGAATGAACAGATTCGCATTTCGCCGGTCAGATTGATCGGACCGGAGAACGAACAGTTCGGAATTGTACCGACCGCTGAAGCGATGCAGCGGGCCCGCGATGCCGGCATGGACCTTGTGGAAGTCGCTGGCAATGTGCGCCCGCCGGTGTGCCGCATCATGGACTTCGGCAAATGGAAGTATCACCAGAAAAAGCACCAGAAAAAGTCACACGAGCAGGTGCTCAAGGAAGTGCGCATTCGTCCCAAGACGGATGATCATGATCGTCAGATCAAGGTCAATCGCGCCATTAAGTTCTTCCAGAAGGGCGACAAAGTACAGTTCACCATGATGTTTCGCGGCCGTGAACGTGCCCACCGCGAGATCGGTTTTGCGACCTTTCGAGAAATCATCGAAGAGTTCGGCGATCGTGTGAAGGTGGAGCGCGCCCCCGGCATGGATGGCCGCAACATGATGATGATCCTGGCGCCGGCCAAAGGGGCATTTGAAGAAGACGCCAAAAAGCCCACCGCGAAGCCCGCTGATGCAAAGGCAAACGACGGCAAAAAAGGTGATGCCAAGCCCGTCGATGCAGCGGCAGATCATTCCGGCAATGACGGGGCGTCCAGCGAGCAGCCGATTTCGGCAAAGGATAC
>JBFWWY010000168.1:0-7154 GCA_050245935.1 Phycisphaerae bacterium
TGTCCACGACGACCGTGTTGTGCGCCGCAGTCGTGCGCAGGTGGTCGCGCCAGGCGCGATGGGTGAAATAGTCATAGGTTCCGGGATCGGTCAGCAGTTCCCTGCCATTGGCGCGAAGGGTGAAACTGAGCGCGTCGGCGTGACCGTGGGCAGCAATCGATCCGAATCCCAGTGGCCCGCAGTCGAAAACGACGCTGATGTTGTCCTCGTCCGTTTTTCCCGTCTGCAGCAGATAGTGTCCGGCATCGCTGAATGCGCGACTCTTCAACTGTCGTGATTCGTGTGCAGGTTTCTTGTTCAGTACGGCAGCGGTTTGCTGTGCGCCGAGCAACCAGTAGGCAGCTTCCCCATGAATCTTTTCAGGAAGCCACGCAGGTGAATCAAACAGCACCGCGCCCACCGTCAGCCACGGTTTCGGATCGCGTGGGTGATGATCCAGATCGACCACGAATCCGTCGTCGGCGTCATTGAACATCGGCATCGGGCCGCCGGCCTCGTGCAACGCGGCCAGATAGGCGTACCCTTTCTTCAGACGCTCCCAGTATCCAGCGCCAAAATCGCGGCCGGCGCGGCGTGCTACCAGTCCCGCGACCGTGAAAAACTGGAGCACGAATACATGGTATCCGGTTGTGAATTCGGCATTGGAGCCATCCGGAAGAATCTGAAGTTCGATTTCCCGTTCCAGTATGCTGCGTGCTGTTTCAAATCGCTCGGTCGTGTAGGGGAATGCGGGAAAGACCGCCGCCGCCACGAGCACCCCCGCCGCTTCACCGACGAGATGATTGTTGGCGGAAGAGCCGCGCGAATACTTCGCGGTGATGTCGTACAGGTGCAGGTCGATTGCCTGCAGCACGCGCGCGCGAAACGCCGAATCGAAGTTGCGTGCACCATCCACGAGTTCCCATGTGAGGGACCAGTTGATCAGACGAATGCCGAGTTCGAGCGGACTGCGCCATTGCATGCCCACCTGAAACGGACACTGATCGAGCCAACCGGTCCAATGATCGACGATCGTGTGGAGATACTCGCGCTCCCCGGTCAGGGCATATTGGCGTGCAAGCACGACGAAGTGTTGATGCCGACTCGGTTCCCAGACCCATTTCGCATCGCCGGCCTCGCGCACATCGCGATAGTCAATTTTGGGTGAATAACCGCTCGGACTGGCGATCTTGTTTTGATAGTCGTAATTCCAATCGATCCGGGGCCCGCAGTCGACAACGATATTTCCAAGCAGGCTGATTTGTCCGGCAAGAATTCGATCTGCCCGTTCCGGCAGATTGTCCGCGATGAACTTCGGGTGCGTGGACGCATGTGCCAGACTCTCCGGAAACGTGATTCTCGCTTCTGGCCGCGATTGTGCGAGTTTCTCATTGGCATACGCGGCATTGGCCGCAGCGCGTTTCATCAGAGAGGAAAGTCGATAACGGTCGCGGGTTGTGCCGAGGGAGCTCTTTACGCGCCAGAGCACTTCGTCCATCGACATCGCACGTAAGCGCCGATAATACCAACTGAGTGATTGCATCGTTTCGTAGCTTCCGGGGACAGCGTAATCCGCTTGTATTGTCGGCTAGCTCGCGCTCGCGCTCGACAGAGGATCATGACGTTTCCTCGCGGTGCGCCCACTTCGCGCGAGATACAGCCCGGCAACCACCAAAAGCACTGCAAAAAAGATGACCGCTTCCTGCTTCCAGCCCCGTCCCGCTTCGCCGACAGGCCCGATCACGTCCGCGAGGAGCGAAAGCCCAAGTCCGGCGAGACCGATAATGAATACCGGACCGATCCGTACGACGGTACCCAGGACGACCAGCGCGACACAGATCAAAGCCCCGGATTGCTGCCAGAAGCCAAACCCGTCGGACGGTTTGAGTTGAATGCTGTCGGCAACGATTCCGAGAAAACCGATCAATGCCCCGGCGATAATGAGGATTCTGCTCCCGATCAGGGAGGCCGTGTTTCCGCCGGTGTACGCACGCCGCTGCGCGCATTCCTGCTCATCACAGATGGTGCAGAAATGTCGAAATCTGGGCTTGCCACCGATGTAGTTGGTCAGGACGCTCACGGTCGAAGGTCTGCCGCACGCATCACAATTGCGAAGATGATATTCTCGCAGCGCTTCAATTTTTTCGTCACGAAGAGAGGCGGACGCGTTCGCGCCGCCGACGGGTTCTGCCGAAGCAGCACGAGACGGGAGCATTGCGGTGCCTTGCGCCGGAACCGCGGCTGCATGTTGTTCCACGATTTCTTTGAGAATCGACTGCACGGCAAGTTTTGATCGGTTCGCCTGGGGAATGGCGGATTCGCTCGGTTGGTTTCCCATGCTACCCACCCTCTCGTGCCGAGAATGCCTGGCTGTCGGCGTCACGGCGCCCCCTGCATTCCATTCGCGTTCCGTCAAGCCCGGTTCCCACAGGTGCGACAATCGACGAAACACTGCGGACTCAAAATTCCCCCACGTTCACGAACCCGATGACTTGCGAATTAGAGTCTTCTTCGCGCCGTTACAACGAACACTGCACCGACGATCGCGAGAAATGATGCCGTTGGCGAAGGAATCCCCGTCGTACCGTCGGGGTTTCCAATGTCGGGCATGGGCAGATTGTCCACGGGATCATCCACAGCCGGGCCTTCAGGCGGGACGAACACATTCGGCGGCGTTTCAATGACTTCATTGTCTTCAACGGCGTCGATGATGTCGTCCATCGGATCAGGTGTAGCGCTGGCCAACAACCCCGACCACGAAACAAGCGTCGATCGGATACCCGGTGAATAGACCATTGTGTCCATACGGCGCTGGGAACTGCGTGCCTCAGCCGCAGTCGCTACTTGCATCCACGTACGCGACACGGTCTGACTGCGGGCAATCGACTTCGGGGCAAAAGTGGAGAGTGACGGTGCGCTGGGCGCGGAAACGGTTTGGATTTGAGGAGCGCTGACAGACCAGACGGAATGATCAAGCTGCGCCTGCTGCATTTCGCGCTCGATTTCGTCCAGCCCGCGCGTGCGCACAATGCCGGCGAAGCCGACGGAGGCGAACGTGCTGAGAATAAACGTGATCGGGATTACCGATCGGACTGTGCGGCTCATTATTAACTCATTCCCCGAGAAAGACTTATCATAAACGATAAAAGAGAAAAAATACAACAATTAGTTTGAATGCCAGCGCTTATTTTCGCAGCCGACCCAGTTGCGATTCAACCTGTCTGATAACCTGTCCCATATCGGAAGTTCCAGAGAATTCCAGCGTCAACTCGAAATCAATAATGTCGTCGGTCGTCCCTGTATACGTCGTTGATCCGGTTCCAGTGACGTCGATGCCGGACCGGCTACCCGATACCAGAAAGTTCACCGTCAGCTTGTCCTCTGCCTCGAACACCGACTGAACGTCGGCGAGCAACTGCTCGTTGCCGGGCTCGCCAATCGTCAGCGTGGCACCCGACTGAATCGGCATTCCGTTGGACAGCAAGGGCAGTCCGTCATCATTAATCGTCTCGGTCAGAAATCGCGTCGTATTGACTGGCGATTCAGGTTCGTCATCCACGAACACCTGTACAACAATCATTAACTCACCGGAATAAATTCCGGGTGACAATGCCGTATCAATCGCGTTTGAATTGTCATTTTCATTGACGTTTTCGTTTTCGTTGCCATTGTCGGCGGGCGGCGGCGGCGGCATGGGGCAGCCACCAGCCGCAAACATCGAACCTAACAGAAGCAGAATCAATCCGCGTTGCACGTAGCACTCCATCGCGCATTGTTTACGTTGCGCATCCGCGCGCGGACCTACCGCCTCGCGTCATAAAGAACATTCACCACAAGTTGGGAGCTTCATTCATCCGGCAGCGATGTGAGTCTTCTACCCACACGGCATTATAGACCAATTTCAGCGTTTTCGGCTAGTCAATTTGAGAAAATCGCTGAAATCGTCGCGATTCGACAGGGGGAAATCCACGTTCGAAAACCGGTCTCACATCTTATGGGAATCGCATGTCATTGTCGGAAAACGAAAACGCTCAATCTTCAAGAAGAAGATCGAGCGTTTCCACGAATATTCAGGCAGCGCGTCTAATAACTGCGACGACGCAACGCTGCAATGCAAAGGCCGATCATGCCGAGCGAAGCGGCAGCCGGCGAGGGAATCGCGGTCGGAACGACTTCGAAGAGCCAGTCCGAAGCAGCAACGTGCGGATTGCCGCTATGGTTCAACCAGCCCCAGCCGCTGACGCCAGGATTGCCGCGGTGGTTCAGACCGAGGAGGAACGAGTGCCCGTTCGGATCCGAGTTGTAATCTCTCAGCGCGATTTCCGGATTACCAGCGAACGCCGGACGACTGCTGTTGAACAGCGGCTGAATAAAGCCGTTGTTCTGTACGCTCTGCGGGTTAACGACAATCTGACCCTGACCGTCGACCTGGACGCCGACGCGATAGGTGAAATCAATCGCCCACAGTCCGACACGACCACGGTTCACGGCTTCATACTGACTGCCGACATCGCGCCCGCCGTACGCAGTACCGAAGATGCGGATCAAGCCGTTTGCAACGTCCAGGCGCATGCGCATGTCCGCGCCGACACCCTCAAAATCAAAGGAGAAAATGTGCGAATTGTTGCCATCCAACCCGTCGAGACGAAGGCCGTACGCCGGAGGCTGATTGCCGCCGCCGCGATGGTTCGTCAGTTCATACAAGCCGTCTTGAATCACGGCACCTTGCGTGATCGTCGCCGTTGCGAGTGCAAACACACCCAGCGCCGAACACATCAGCATTTTGCTTCTCATGTTCTCATGCCCCAGTAATAAAAGATTTTGTTTGAACTTCCTTGGAAGCCCGAAAAAAAGAGGTGCTCTTCCCTGAAACTCCTCTCACCAACCGGGCCTCACGGTACCGCGCACGTCTTGCGCCTGTCAACGCGATTCGACATGTTTTTGTCACCTTGGCGTAATCTTCGCGGACGGTTCAACAAAAAAGCGTCGCCTCCGGGGAGGCAACGCTGATGATTCGGACGTTGGAACAGTGCGAAGCGGAACCGGATTAGGAGCCCCGGCGGCGGAAAACACTCGCGAGGGTCAGACCGATCATTCCCAGGGAAGCGGCACCCGGCGATGGAATCGCACTGGCACCCACCGTAAACAGCCAGTCGGACGAGTACACGTGCGGGTTGCCGCTGTGATTGACCCAGCCCCAGCCGCTGACGCCGGCAAAACCGCGGTGGTTGGTGTCCAGCAGGAAGCTGGGGTCCATAAAGTCCACGAGCGGAATCTGGGCATTGTTGGCGAATGCGTTCAGGTTTGAGGCGAACAGCGGCTGGATATACCCGCTATTTTGCTGGCTTTCCGCGACGACAATCGCGCCATCCGACCGAACAGAGACATTGGCGTTATAGGTGAAATCGACCTGCCACAGGCCGGTTGCGCCCATGCTCGGGTTCTGATATGCCGTCCCCATGTCGCGACCGCCATAGGTCGTCCCGAAAATTCGGATGCTGCCATTGTTCAGGTTGAGCGTCATCCGCATATCCGAGGCGTCATTATCGAAATCAAACGTAAAATTGTGCTGGTTGTTTCCATCGAGGCCGTCCAGGCGCAGACCATAGGTCGGCGGACGGATGGCGCCATCCGGATGGTTATTGAGTTCGTAGGTACCGTTCTGCAGGACCGGCATATTGACACCGGCGTTCGCAGTAATTGCCGTGCCAACCCCACACGTCAGCAACACGGCAGCAACTTTCAGTTTCTTCATGTTTCCCTCTCCTCGAAGTGCTCAAAATCGTAAATGTTTCAGTTTCAAAGGCTTATGTGTACCTGCCTGCCGAATCGTAGCGGGAGCACAGCGCGGGATTCCAGCCGATTTCAACAAAAAAATTGCTTTAACTTATTCAACCGCAATGGCTTACATTTTTTGGGACCCGGCGGGAATGTTGGAGATAATCCGTGACCAGGACCGGCGGCTGGAGGGCTGGCGAAACGTCAGAATGTCAGCCGGCAGGGGGGCGAGTCTGTTTCAAGAATTGATGCGATCATCGCCGCATAGCTGCGCGGTTCCAGGTCGGCAAGCGGCAGACCCAGTTCTCGCGCCGCGGATTCGACATCCGCAACGCAGCTCGCTTCGATTTCCACAAACCATCCGAGGCGGGGGAGTTCATCCACGACAACTTCGCAGGAGCGACCTTGCCAGGTTTCACGGCGTTTTTCGAAGAGCATCTGCGGGCAAAATCCAAGATGCGAGAGAATCTGCTCCATTGTGATCGCGGATTCAACGGACGTTTCAAATTCCGGTCGGATTTTGATTCGCCCGGCCTCGACCGGGCCTTTGTAGGTGAGAATGTGCATGTCGCGACTGGGTTGAGAAGTGGAAGAGGGTTCGATTGTCCTCTCCGTCAGCGGATGATTGGTTCGCAATCGCAGCGTGCAACCGCGGTTGCGGAGACTTTCCTGTTCGCGATCAAATATGACGTTGGTCTCCAAGACCCGACCCGCGCAGACGAACGCCTGCGAGATCAGGGACTGGCGAAATTTCTCAACATCGCGCAAGCGGTATTTGGCCTCGATCTCTTTCATTGCTTCCCCGCGCAACCGGTTTGACACCGCTTCCTCACGCGACCATTCTATAACCGCAATGCTCGATTCGAGCCGAGCGTCCGCGGAGTCGAACATTCGTGTGATTCCGATCTTAACCACTTTCCGGTATTCGGACACGACAGCCCATGAACAGGCAACACCTCGCGTTTTTCGCCGTTGGTTCACTGCTCGCGCCGCTGCTCCATGCGCAGCCCGAACAGCGTTCGACATCTCTGCTTCAGCAGCAACGGCTGATTGACGACAAACTTGCTTTGGAGCGTCAGCAACTCGCTCCGGTAGATTCAATTCTCGATTGGCAGTGGGGCGGATGGCTCGAGTACTACTATTTCAACTTCGACGATGGCATTCAGAGCACGCGCGAACTTCAACGCGGCGGCGTAGCGGTCTGGTCACGTCTGACGCTTGATGAGGGCGCGCACGAATTCTTCGTCCGCGTGCGACATCATTATGATTTCTTCGACCGCGGCGATGAATACCTCCGCCAGCAGGATTGGGTCGGTCCGCGTTTTGATCGCGCCTGGTACAAAATTGACTTCCGCCGTGCCTTCGACTGGGGTAGCCCTTCCGACCCGTTGCAGATT
>JBFWWY010000169.1:0-7153 GCA_050245935.1 Phycisphaerae bacterium
ATCCGCGGAAACACCCGTGAGTTCATGAGAATCGATCTGCAACTGCCAGTACGCGGCTTCTTCCTTCGCGAAACGGCTGACAGGATTCCGAAACAACTCAGCAACCCGTTGCTGGAGCGCTGTGAAGTCCCCGTTATCCATTATGGCAACTTCGAAGCGCGCCTGAAGCTCGAGCGCGATCAGTTCGTCACGGTGTGCCCCGCCGGGATAGAGCACCTGACTGAGCCGGATGTTTTCCAGGAGCCGCAAACGATCTTCGCGAGCATTTTCGTACCACGCGTCGCCGGTTGCCGTAGAACGATCCTGCTGCGTCAGTTTCTGAATCGCATTCCAGAGTGCGGATTCGGAGCGCTCGGCCTGTGCCAGCGCAATCGTTGCGAAAGAAAATATACATCCCGCAATGACAATCGTTGTCGCCGTTCTCACCAGAATGACCAGTCATTGGTTTTCACGACATAAAAGTATAACGCGAAGTTTGTGACGGAATGCACGATGACGAGGCACCAGATGCTGCGGGTCCAGTAAAAGAGCAAATTGAAGAAAAGCCAGCAGAAGATACTGATCATCCAGTTGTCGGGATGCTGGACGGTCGAAATCAGCGCGGTGCCGATGAACGAGAACCAGGTGAATTTTCCAAGCGGGATTGTGTCGAACCGGTCCCACTTGATCAGCGCTCGGAGCAGGAAAGCCCGCCAGAACAATTCCTCCACAACCGGCACCGCGGTGCATGCAACGAGAATTTTGAGAATCACCGTGGCGCGGAAGAGATGGTAGGCACCGATCGTGTGGCGCAAATCATGTACCGACGGCTCACCCGGAAAGCCGGGCAGTCGCCCGCCGAGGCCGATCGCTTCGAAAAAGTAATCCCCCGCGACCCAGCCCCATGCCGCGAAAAGCCCCGCCGGCACCGCAATCCACATGTACGGCTTGCCCCAGGACGGCATATACGGCAGAAACAGAAACGCGACGAGCAGCGAACCGACGCCGCGAATGACGATTGGAATCCACTCCAATTCCGGCGGGAAGAAACTCACCAACGCGAGCAGGACGAGGTAGGTCATGTACGGTGCCATGAGTACGATGTCCGGCTGGTTGCGGCCGACTTTGTCGATGTACGCGGAAAATGAGTTCGCGGGCGCGGCAGATGTTGGTGGTTGCGACATTTTGGCTCAATAATTGCCGGCTTCGCGGTCCGAACGCTGGCACCGCGTGATGGCCGCAATATAGCGGGCCGGGCACGCGTGACCAACCGAGGGCAGGCAGGTAGTTCGTGAAGATGCAAGTTGCAACATTCTATGCGATACGACTTCCGAGCCTCGCCGGCTTCGCACTCATTCAGAGCCGGGCCGTCTCGGCCCGACGATACAGCGGGGAAATGCCCGCGATTCTGGCCCCCCGCTTGGCGCGAGGGGTTCTGATCGGTGTTTTTCGAACTGCCGTACTCGCTGCTGCGTTCTTTGCGAATGATTCTCGCGCGCAGGACGTGCCAAATAAACTAAACGAATTGCGCGGCGTTGCGCGTGTGATCGAAAGCGCACGCGAAGACGCTTGTGGGCAGCTTTGGAATCGGGTGCGGGCGCTGCCCTGGGACAGCGGACTCGATATCGGCACGGTGTTTGCACGCGATGCCGACGCCGAAGCCGCGCTCCGCGGCTGGATCGTCGCGCAGCCGATACGTGAGATGCCGCGCGTGTATCCCGACGGCGTGGTTCATGTTGACGTTGCGCTTTCGCTGCCGCATTTGAGCGTGCAATTGCGCGAATTCGCCAAACGTGAGTCAATCGGCGGATTGCCGGGCAGCGGCTGGCAAGGCGTACTCACGCTCGTAGACGTCGAGGAGATTGTCGCGCGGGGTGTGGCGCGCGGAGGATCGGACAATGTCGCGGCGGATGCCGCGGCTCGGCGCGACGCGGCTGTGGAAGCGGCGAAAGCGCTGGTTGCGGCGAAAATCGTGCGACAAATGGAGACCGTAAAGTTGTCGCCGACGCGCATTCTCGCGCAGCGCCTCGAGGAAAACCCGGCATTGCGTTGGAAATTGCAGCAGGCAATTATGCCGGTGATATCGTTCGCTGCGCCGCGAGAATCGAGCGGTATCGTGCTCATTGCTGGTAACATCGTGCTGCGCGATATCGCCAATCCTTTGCTCGAAATGTGCCAAGAGCGCGGGGCGGCGATCTCGGTGCGCGAGTTTCTGCAACTCAACGGTAGCGGCAGTTTTCGCGCCGTTGCCGAAGCCGTTATTCCCCCTGCGGACCAGGATCCAGAGAACCTCGCGGCTGCGTTTCGCTGGGGTGATCAGACAATTTCTGCAATCGGCAGCTCCGACGATGCAAGCTCTACAATTGCGACGGAAAATCTAACTGCTCCTCCACAAGAACAAGGCAACGTCACATCGGTACCAACGCGCGTGTGGAATCGCTTTCTGCGCGGTGTTCTTTCCGGGAAGGCGGTGCCGGCACATGTCGAGCAATCGTCTAATACGCCGCCAAAAGAAGAGAAGAATTTCCGCGAAAATTACGAAATCCGCGACGAAGCGCATTTGGTCGAGATCGCCAGGCAATCCGCGCGCGATGCGCTGGCACTGACAATGCGTACGCTGCCGGCGTCAGAATCTGCGACGGTCGGCGCATTGGCGATGAACGAAGATGCGATCGCGCGAACGCTGACACTGATGCTGGAGGACGCGACATTTTCGTCGCCGACAATTTGTGACGACGGATCGGTCGAGATTCGAGCTGAGCTGAACCTGACGCGTCTCGCGGAAGTATTGCTGTGGTTTGAAACCTTTCAGCGGGCCATGCAGGGAACAGGCGGCTGATGCGCGATTCGAGCGGCGCAGAATTTGACGTGATCATCGTCGGCGCGGGGGCGGCAGGGCTGATGACCGCGATCAGCATCGGTCGGCACTGGCCGAAGCTGCGCGTTTTGCTCCTGGACGGCGCGACGAAGCCGGGCGCGAAGATTCTCGTCGCCGGCGGGGGGCGCTGCAATGTGACCAACGAAACGGTGACGGCGCGCGATTATTGCGGCGGGTCGCGGGCACTTATCGGGAAGGTTCTCCGGCAATTTACCGTGGCTGACACAATCGCGTTGTTTCGCGAGATCGGCGTGCGGCTCAAGCTGGAAGAAACAAAAAAATATTTTCCGGTGACGGATCGTGCGAAGACGGTGCTTGATGCGTTGTTGGCGGAAGTTGAGCGGGTTGGCGTGACTTTGCTGTCGGGGCATCGTGTCAGTGAAATTCGCCGCGAGAATAATGAATTTGTTGTGGTCGCGAACGAACGTGATTTTCGCGCGAATAAGCTCGTTCTCGCGACCGGCGGACAATCGCTGCCAAAAAGCGGGAGCGATGGTGCGGGATATTCATTTGCTCGTGCGCTCGGGCATGGATTCGTACCGACGACGCCGTCGTTGTCACCGATGTTGATGAATGATTCGCACATGCGATCTTTGGCGGGAATTTCGCACGAAGCAGAGATTTCGTTGCGGGTGGCAGGCGAGAAGCCGACGCGTGTGCGCGGCGCGGTGCTGTGGACGCATTTCGGAATGAGCGGGCCGGCGGTGCTGGACGCGTCGCGGCATTGGTTGCAGGCGCGTCTCGCGCGACTGGATGTTGGAGCGTCGTTGAGCTTTGTGCCAGGTGTTGATTTTGCGGTGGTGGAGCAGCGATTTGTTGAAGCCGCGATAGCGGAGCCGAAGTTGCGGGTTGCTGCGCTCGTGCATGAATTTGTTCCGACGCGGGTGGCGGGAGCGTTGTGTTGTGCGGCGGATGTTGACGGTGCGACGCAGTTGGCACATTTGGCGCGCGACGCGCGGCGAAGTTTGGTGCATACGCTGACAGCGCTGCCGATCGAGTGGAGCGGAAGCCGGGGATACAACTATGCGGAAGCGACGGCGGGCGGCGTGCCGCTCAACGAAGCCGATTGGCGCACGATGTCGTCGCGGGTTTGTCCGGGTTTGTATCTGGTTGGCGAAATTCTGGACGTCGATGGGCGCATCGGCGGGTTTAACTTTCAGTGGGCGTGGGCGAGTGGCTGGGTATGCGGGCGGGGAATGACGAGTGACGAATGACGAATGACGAATTCAAATATGGAGGCGATCGGCGCGTTCCCTGTTTGCAATTGGGATGAGTAAACGAATCGAAGAGCAATGTGTGCACTGTGTTATCGTTTCTGTGATATAGAGATTTCGTAGGAAAGCTCGCGACTTCGTTCGTCTCAAAATTTCGTGAAGCCGAGACGGGTTGCCTGCGTCGGTTGCGCTTCCTTATCGCGACCGTTATCGGGACGGCTCTGGTCGGTTGCTTCGGTTCTGAACTTATATGGAGACATTGATGAAAATCGCACTGCGCTGGTTGATGATCATCAGTTGCTTTGGCGCCGTGGCGTGGGAAGGCGAAGAGAAGCCCGTGGATGGGCGCAAGTTTTTGCGGGCGACGCAGCGGGCGCTGAAGCGATATCGGTTTGAAGGGGTGTCGAACATTCAGCGATCGCGCGGGAAGATGCGATTAATAGAGAAGAGAATTCGAGAGGAGCTTAAGCCGAGCAAGATCGATTTGGATGTACTCGATATGTTTTCGATGGTCGATGAGTTGGCAAGCCCGGCCGCGCGTTATGAATTTCGCGTGCGGTTCCACGAAATGCAACAAGTGAGTCGGAAGGCAGTAAAAGCGATCCTCGTCGAATCGATCTGGCAGCCGATTGAGCGCAAGTGGCGCTTGTATCTCACCGATGAAGAAGAGAAAGAATGGAAAAAAGATGAGAAGAAGCGCGAAGGGTTAGAAACAACGGCGAAACGCCGCAAGGAAGAAGCAGAAGATATTGTTTTGAGTTTTATTGTTCCCTACGACAATCGCGAGACGTTGGAGGCGGCGCGGGAGCGAGGATGGTTTCGGGTTTCGGGGATCATTGCGGATTGGACGTTCAAGGGATGGGTGGGTTCGGAACATCGGTTGCCCCAATTGCGTCGTATTTGGTTGGAAAATGCGGAGGTTGAGTTGTTAGCGGAATGAAGACGCGTGCGTTTGGAGATTCGTGCAAAGGCGCATGGTTTAATGAGAGCGTTACGTCGGTTGCGCTTCCTCATCCCGACCATTGTCGGGACGGCCCTGATCGATTGCACGCGGAATTGAATTCACGCATCATTTTTTCAGGCGGCCGCTGATCAGCCAGCCCGAGCCGATTTTCTTGCTGGTGGCGGCGGTGGTGAAGTCGATGGCGTTTTCGAGTTTTTCGACGCCGTTGGTGTGCCAGATGCCGGGGGCGTTGCGGCCGCCGATGAGTTTGGGTGCGACGTAGGCGTGGATTTCGTCGACGAGGCGCTGCTCGAAGAACGCGCCGAGAATTTTGCTGCCGCCTTCGACGAGAACATTCGTGAAATTCGCTTCGCCGAGATGTTTGAGCACGTCTGGCAACGCGACGCCGCCCACGGCTTTGCCGACGCGGGTGACGCGGCAGCCGGCGCGTTCGAGCTGGGCGGCATGGTCGGAGCGCGCGGCGTTGGTGCAGAAGATCCATGTCGGAATGTTTGGGGCAGTGCGGACGAGATTGCATTTCAGCGGGGTTCGGAGAAAGGAATCGAGCACGACGCGCGCGGCGATGCGGCGCGGTGTGTCGAGACGCGCGGTGAGTTGCGGATCGTCCGCGAGGACGGTGTTGATGCCGACGATGATCGCGTCGAGGCGGCCGCGCGTGCGGTTCGCGTGCTGCCGCATGGCGTCGTCGGTGATCCACTTCGACTCTCCCGTGCTGGTCGCGACCTTGCCGTCGAGGCTCTGTCCCCATTTCGCGATGACCCACGGACGCTTTTCGAGCATGAGTTTGCGAAACGGCGCGATCAGGTCGGCCGCGGCTTCGTCTTCCACGCCGGTCACGACGCGGATGCGCGCTTTGCGCAATGCTCTTACGCCGTCGCCGTTGATGCGCGGATTCGGGTCGAGCGTGCCGACAACGACGCGCGCGACTTTCGCGGCGATGAGTGCATCGGTGCAGGGACCGGTCTTCGCGGTGATGCAGCAAGGCTCAAGCGTGACGTACGCGGTTGCGCCTCTCACGTCAGCGCCCGCCACTTTCAGCGCATTGACTTCGGCGTGCGCCGTGCCGAATTTGCGGTGATAGCCTTCGCCGATGATTTTTCCGTCTTTGACCAACACGCAGCCGACCATCGGATTCGGCTCGACGCGTCCTTCGCCGCGCTTCGCGAGGCGCAGCGCGCGGCGGAGAAACTCGGCGTCGTCGGCCTTGATTACTGCGACGGGTGTGGCGGCGGGCTTTTTGGCGGCTTTTGTCGCGATCGTTCGCACTCCAGCAGAAAGTCATCGTCGGTCAACGCGGTCGTCGGCGTCAGGTTGTCGTAGTAATACGCCGCGAAGAGATCGCCGTCGGCGTCGAAAAGCTCGACCGCGACCGGCAGGTTCGTCTGACGGTCGATGAACAGATGCCGCGTCGGCGTCTCGGTTTCGCTCGGCGAAAATCGTAGCGTGAAGCGGTGGGCTTGTCGCGAGAGGTGCGCGGCGGGTTGCGGTCCGTCATCGCGGATCTCGACCGGCGCGGGGGATTCGCGAATGTCGCGGAGGACGCGCTGCATGATTTCGTCGACACCGAAGTCGGTGATGGGGTGAAGTGCTTCGCCGAGCGTGACGGGTGTTTGAATCGCCATCGTGTTGACGCCGGGCACGAGCGGCGGGAGCCAGATGCGGGGCTGAAAGCGGACGCGGCGCGGGTCGGTGGTTTCGCAATAGACGGCGTCGCCGTATTTGACGTCGTTATCGAGCCATTCGAGGCGGATGGCGCGCGGGGATTTGCGGAACCAGGCGCGGATGCGTTCGGGGCCGTGGAGTTTTTTGAAGAGCAGGCCGCGGTGTTCGTAGCGCGTGAAGTCGACGGTGTATTGGGAGAGATTGGCGGCGTTGTCGGCGGAGGAGAGGAGGAGGGGGTGTGGGGTTTGGGGGGAAAGGGTTGAGGGTTGAGGGTTGAGAGTTGAGGGTTGAGGGTTGAGAGGGGGCATTCGCTGCACCGAAGGCGCGAGCTCGGCAGAATTATTTAAGTGTGGGGGACCGGCTCTCAGCCGGTCAGTGTTGTTGGGTGCGGATGAAGTTTTGAGGTTCCCGTCGTTTGTCGACTGCGGGGCTACATAGGTTGTGCGGCAGCCGAGT
>JBFWWY010000170.1:0-7146 GCA_050245935.1 Phycisphaerae bacterium
GTTTATGGTGTTTGTTAGGTATTCTGGGAGTTGCCGAGCCAGTCAGTATCCTACCACCCAGACAAGGAGCCGGCCGTGACGTATCAATTTCGAATTGTAAAAACCCAGCGCGGCTTCGCGGGCTTTGTCTGTTCCGCAAAAGGCGTGCGAAGAACTTACCTGCCGCTTGATTCCGCCCCCAAGATGTTGTCGCAGATCCATCGCGACTTCCCTGGCATCGCCGAAAACCCGAGCGCGATGCCCGAGCTTGCGCAAGACCTGATCGATTATTTTGCCGGCGCGGAGGTTGCGTTCGATGTACCGCTCGATATCGACGACGCGCCGGCGTTCCACCAACGCACCTGGCGTGCCACGCGGAATATCGATTTCGGCGACACGCTCAGCTACGGCCAGGTCGCGGAGCTGGTGGGCAATTCGCGTGCCGCCCGCGCGGTCGGCTCGGCGATGAGAAACAACCCGCTTCCGCCCATTGTGCCGTGCCATCGCGTGCTTCGCAGCGACGGCGGCCTCGGTGGCTATTCCGGTCCCGGCGGGCTGTCGATGAAGTCCGATCTGCTGGCAATGGAAAAAGCCGGCTGCGCCATCGGGGCGTAGCTACCCCATCTTCGTGCGGGCACCGCGAAAGCGCAGCGTGGCGGTTTCGATCATGTGGCGCGACGAAAGCGTGGAAGCATCCTGTTCCCAGTGCGTCCTGGGGCTGAGTTGAATCTGCTTGTCGCGCACCTGCTGAAGCACGAACCCCGGCGCAGCGGTAAATACGAAAGCGCAAATGAACAGGGACGCATTCAGGATCCAATGGTGCGTCGCGCCGAGGGCGGCGGCCACTGCGAGCAGCCACGCGATTGCCATCACGCCGAACATCGACAGCAGAAGCTTTCGCGGGAGAATGCGCCGCCGTCGCGCCAGCGCGCAACCGCATAGCGTACCCAGCATCGCGCCGACTCCGATGCGCGCGAGCATTCCCTTCAGAGACACGCGTGTCATCGTGTCTTTGTTCAGCAGCGTTGCCAGCGTCGCGGCCTGAATCTGGCAACCGAATACCCCCGTGCCGTCGCGGAGTTGCAGGTAGTCGTTCGGCGGAATCATTTGTCCAACAAGAACGATGCGATCATCGAATGCAGTTCGCAACGTCTCCAGATCACCGCGAAGTACCTCTTCATAAGGCACAATCGGAATGTCGGCGTTTTTCACGTGCGCGATCGGAATGCGAACGAGATATTGCACGTCGTCCGGCAGCAGAACGCGATCGTTCGTATCCGCCCGTGCTTGCTCGGCGAATGGAATAAAGTCGATCTCCCGCGCCCATTTCGTCCCGCTGGCCGCGCTGCGGCTGCGATAGCGAACTTCCAGTCGAGTTTTCTCGCGCTCAAAATACGGCACATAACCCGGCATCGACGCGGCGCACATCCCTAATACTGCCAGCGATGGAAGCAGCGGCGCGTTCTGTCGTTGTATCGCAACGGGGACCATCACGACTGAATGGCGCGCGCTCGGCTTCACGCCGGCAAGCGTGCCGATCCCGTAGAAAGCACTCGCGAGTTCAGGACAGACTTCCGGCTCGCCGTCGGCGGAAATCAGCCGGGTCCCCGCGACGGCCGGAATTCCCGCGTCGCGGATTCCCGCAGCGAATTGCGCATCGACGTCGGGCGCGCATTCGCGAAAAAAATAGTCCCAGACGACGGCGCGGGCTCCAGCCTGACTCAGTCTGCGCATCAGCAGGCCGTGTACGCCGCGTAAATCTGTGACACGGGGATCATCTACGAAGGGCAGATCAACGAAGCCGCCGTCGCGGATCGCGTCGCGCGTCGTCGCTGAAAAACTCACTAGCGTGACGGCTGCGCGAGCGGACTTACTCAGAACCCAGCGCGCCGACTTCAGCGGTGTTGTCGAGCCGAGCAGCAGCGCGACCGAAGCAACAGTCAGTGCCAGCATGGCGCCGACTGGATAATGCTGCAATGCAAACCCTGCCGCACGCGACGCGCGATGGAACAGATCTGTTTCCGATCGCGCGGAGACGGCCCGGTTTTCGAGATAGCGTCCCAGATCATCGGCCAGCGCATCGCAGGATTTGTACCGTCGATCCGGGTCATCCGCCGTCGCATGAGCGATAATCGCCGCAAGATCGAGCGGTCGGCTGAAGCGTCGGGCGCGCAGCAGTCGCGCGAGCCGATTCGACCGTTGCAGGCCCTTGGCAGGCTTGCCCGTGGCAAGATGGAAAAGCAGTACGCCAAGCGAGAAGATGTCGGATCGCGCATCGCTCGGGTGGCCGAACATTTGCTCAGGGGCCATATAGCCCAGTGTGCCGGCGGGACTCTCGCTTTCGTCGCCCGGTTCCACCGTCGCGCCACCGGCCTCCGCCGCGATTCGCTTGCCGATCCCGAAATCGACGATCCGCGCTGTGCCGTCGGCGGTCACCAGAATATTCTGCGGTTTGATATCCCGGTGGGCGATGCCGCGCCGATGGGCATAGCCGATCGCCTCGACGATCGTTTTCAGGAGCAGCAACGCGTCGCGAAACGAAGCGCCACTGCGCGCGAGATACTGATCGAGCGGCACGCCGTCGATGTATTGCATCGCAAAAAACCGCGGTTCGTCGTGAAGCCGCGCTTCGTAAAGCATTGCAATATTCGGATGCTGAAGCTGCGCGATCAGATGAACTTCATTCTCGAATCCGCGCGCCATGCGATCGGAAATGCGCTTCGCGATCTTGAGCGCTTCGACGCGGCGCTTGGTCGTATGCACGGCGCGGAACACACGTCCAAAGCCGCCGCTGCCGATTTCGTTGAGGACAACATATTCCGGAATCGCGGGGAAGCGGTCCGCATTGAGCGACGCGACGCGCTGCAGGCAACTGTCACAGCCGCACACATGACGTTCATACAGACGATCCTCGGCGACCGTAAGTTCGCCGTCGACAAATGCCTCTATAGATTCGGGGCGCGGGCAATCCATGAATTCGCGTTTCCGGGGCCGAAATGGTCGTGTTCTCGTCACCGATCAGCGTGCGATCGGAAGTGGTAGCCCTGCGGGAATGATACGACGATCCGGCCATTGCATAAACCTCTGGGCCGTGCTGAATGACTTTTACAGCGAGAAGCGTTCGAAGAAATCAGTAGACAAGGCGCAGCGCTGCCACATCTGTAAGAAATGTCTCGATAGCAGTCAGAGAAGTTTGAACCGCTGGTGCGATTGGAAGTCGACCGCGATCGTATCGGCAACGTTACCGGTCGGTCATTGCAATCGCGTCCCGATAGTCGTCAGCCCAGCTTCGATCGGAAGGATCGCGCGGACGCTGCCATTTTTCATCGGGGAGCTGAAACTCGCATTCCAGATAGTTCCGGCCAAACTGGCGGCAGATTTCTTCGGTCGGCATGAACAGATCGACGGTGTTTCCGCGAAATCGCTTATGGGTTCGATCCGTGACGACGAAGGTTCGATCAAGTTCGGGGATGTATACGCGGGTGCCGAACGGAATGTCCGCGGGTGCGGCGCATTGGCCTACGCCTGATTCGGTACCCGCAGCAGTAATGCCGCGGTCACAATAAGCGGTGACACGACAAATTCGGAACTCCACACCCTCAACGAGTGATTCCTGCGGTTCCGCCGCTTCCGCGACAATCGATTCCGCTTCCGCTGCTGAACTGTCCGGACACACGGCAAGATAGCGCGGGCCTGATTCCCCGGGCACATCGAATCGCTCGACGAGTGTGACGGGGGTTGGTTGCTCATTTGCTTCGTCGCGCTGCACCGCACCGACGAGGATAAGCAAGCCCGCCAGTGCGCCGCCGCACAAGCGTAGGTTGTCAGCCAATGCGCTGATCAACGAGAACACTCCTTGGGTTTCGCTTTACGACTGATCTGTTTCAGGGGCTGGGTCGTCGTGAAAGAAACACGCCGCTCCGTTCCCAAGTCCCGCTGTCTACCGACATTATATTTGCGACGGGTTCCCGAGCAACCTTTTTGTCGCGGACTTTATTATCGCCTGATAATGATTGAAGGTTGCTTGAAACCGGCAAGTTTTGCCGGTACGAATTCGATCGTCGTTCCCCCAGATATTGATTGGAGTCCGATATGCGCAAGCCGATCGTTGCCGGAAACTGGAAAATGAACCTCGATTTGGCGGGTGCCAAGCAGTTGGCGAAGGCGATCTGCGAGGAGGCTCCGGCAAATGGCTGCGACGTAATCTGTTGCCCCCCTTCCACTTATATTCATTCGGTGAGCGGCGTGTGTGCAGGAAGCCCGGTCCAGGTGGGAGGGCAGAACTGTCACCATGCTTCGTCCGGCGCATTCACCGGCGAGATTTCGCCAAAAATGTTGAAGGATTCCGGAGCAGGATATTGCATTATCGGACACAGCGAGCGGCGCCATTCCATCGGGAAAGGGGAAGATGATTGGTTTCTGAACCAAAAAATTGCGGCATTGCTGCAAAACGGGGTTGTCCCGATCTTCTGCATAGGAGAAACCCTCGAACAGCGCGATGCAGGCCTGACGGAGCGGGTGCTCACATATCAGTTAGATGCCGGACTATCCGGAATTTCACTTGCGCCACCGCAGCGATTGATCATCGCGTATGAACCCGTCTGGGCGATCGGGACGGGAAAAGTCGCTTCGCCGGAGGAGGCGCAAGCCGCGCACCGACATATTCGAACGCATCTCGCGAAAATGTACCCAAATGAGGTGCAGTCTCTCCCGATCCTGTATGGCGGGAGCATGAAGCCGGATAACGCGCTGGGGCTGCTGAAGCAGCCGGACATTGATGGCGGCCTTATCGGTGGCGCAAGTCTGAAAGCCGATGATTTTCTGACGATCGTTCGTGCGGCGCTGGAAGCAAAAGGCGGATCGCAGTAAATTACTCGGTTCGTTGAACAGGAATACGACGGGCACCCAGCCTTGCGGGGTATGTATGATTTTGGCGGTAACCACCTTTCAAGTGATTTCAGCGATTCTGTTTGCGCTGTTTTCCATGCTCCTCATGATCGTGGTGCTTTTGCAGCGCGGCAAAGGCGTCGGCCTGGCCGGAGCGTTCGGCGGTGCCGGCGGTACCGCGGCGTTTGGTACGAAAACCGGCGATATGCTCACCTGGATCACAATTGTGATGTTTGCGATTTTCATCATGCTTGCGGTCGGGCTGAATTTTCTTTTCGCCGCCGGCAAGGCGACCATATCCGCTCCCGTCCCCGTGGCCAGCGAGAATGCGCCGCTCGTCGAAACCCAGATTCCCGAAAGCGGAACGCAGTCCCCTGACGAACCCACGATAACTGTGACGCCGACCCAGACTGATGCGCCGCCTGCCGCCGAGCAGGAAAATACAGAAGTTGAGCGCGAACCCGCGCCCGGCGAACCTGCTGGCGATCCCGCGACCTCAGGAGATGAGCGGGGCGCGTTGCGATTTCCTGCAACGAGAGCGATGTCGCCCGTCTTCGCGTGAGCCCGTGGCGCTTGTTCGGCGTTGGATTCGCTGGAACTGAGGGAGCCCTGCACGCGCTACCGATGATCGTTGCGCGGTGAAGCGGCTGCTCTCGATCCGTTGATTGACTGTCGTCCCACTGCGCGGTGTCGAGAATCCTGATGCTTCACTCCATGACGGGCTTTGGCGCTGCTGCTTTGGAAACCGCAGAAAGCGTGTGGCAGCTCGAGCTTCGCAGTGTCAACAATCGCTATCTGAAGACACAGGTCGTTGTTCCGGACGACTTCACCTTCCTGGAAACGGATCTCGAAAAGCAGCTTCGCGCACAACTCGTTCGCGGGACGGTATCGCTGCGTCTGCGATATCGTGCGCTCAGCGAGGAATCCGCGCCGCAACTCAATACAGCGGCAATCAAAGAATACATGACGCAACTCGCCAATCTTGTTGCGGACGATCAGCAACTCACGATTGATCTTGCGACCCTGGCGCTGCTTCCGGGTGTCGCGCAGCCGACAGAATTTTCTGAAGAACAAAAAGAAACCGCTGCACGGATTGCAACCCAACTGCTCGCGACGGCCCTGGAGCACTTGCTTCATATGCGACGCGCCGAAGGTGCCGCACTTGCGAACGATTTTCTTGAGCATCTGCGATCCATGCAATCCCGGCTCGCTGTGATTCGCGAACGCAGCCCGCATGTCGTTACCGAATATCGCGATCGACTCCTGAAGCGTGTAAATGATCTGCTGGCGCAGAGCGGGGTGGAGCTGGCGGCGAACGACCTGCTGAAAGAAGTTTCCGTGTTTGCGGATCGCAGCGACATCAGTGAAGAAATCGTTCGTCTGGAGGCCCATATCGTTCAGTTTCAGCGCTATATGGCCTCATCCGAACCGTCGGGACGGAAGATGGAGTTCATCGCACAGGAAATGATGCGCGAAGCCAACACAATGGGCTCCAAAACAGGAGACGCCGAAATCTCCAGAGAAATCATCGAGATCAAAAGTACGATTGACCGCATCAAGGAACAGGTCATGAATGTGGAATGAGGTTGTCGCGGCGCGTGCCCGCGCGTCGCATGAAGGCGTCGGGTTTGTATTGATTTGTCAGTTTTTCTTGAGCGGCCCATCAACCTCTTATGTACATCGACACGCACTGTCATCTCACATCGAACGATCTTCTGCCGCACAAAGAGGACGTTCTGCAGCGTGCAGCGGAAGCGGGAGTCGGAAAGTTTGTCACCGTTGCGACGAATTCTGCCGACGCCGCGATTGCCCTGCGAGAGTTTGCCGACATGCCGCGGGTGTTTCTCGCCGCCGGCATTCATCCGCACGAGGCGGGGAAAGTGATCGAACGTGATTTCGAATCACTGATTGCGCTGCACAAAGGTGACGTGGCTGCGGCTTGGCGGCATCGCGTCGTGGCAGTCGGGGAAACGGGGCTGGATTTTCATTACGACTTTTCGCCGCGCGAGGTGCAAGAACGCGTTTTTCGTGCGCAGCTTGAGCTCGCATGCGATATCGAACGCCCCGTCATCATTCATGCGCGCGAAGCCGAAGATCGCACGTGCGACATCCTGCTCGACTACCCGGACCTGCGCGACCGCGTCGTCTTTCACTGCTTCTCAAAAGGTCCGCACATCGCGGAGCGGATCCTGGAAGCGGGTTTTTGGCTCTCATTTACCGGCGTGGAGACCTTCAAAAATGCCGATGAAATACTAGATACATCAAAGCTCTGTCCGGCGG
>JBFWWY010000171.1:0-7123 GCA_050245935.1 Phycisphaerae bacterium
CGAACAGCGATAACGAGCTGAATGGCAAAATGACGGAGGAGCGAACCGAGTTGCAACCGGCAACCATCGCCGGCGACCTCCCGCCGATTCCGAATCCGCCGCTCGTCGGCATGGGTGCACTCGCGAACCGCTACGTCTCGTTCTTCCCCAACAATCCGGGACGACCGGTCGCGTTCTGCATCCGGATTCCCCCGTGCCGCGTGGTGTACGTCGATCGTCCGCGGCCGCAGGTGAACGCCGACGGTACCCAAACCCAATGGGTTGCAGGCCTCGTGGACAATCCGGTCTTCCGCGTCTGGAACGAGCCGGGCATCCGCGTCGGCGGCTGCCCCATCGCGCCGGGCCTGACGTACGAAGTGGGTGCGCTGGATCTCTTCAACCAGAAGAGCGAAACGGTGATGCTCGGCACCGTTCAGATGTGGGGCGACGTCACGGGCCCCGGCCAGGGCGGCACCATCTTCGGACCGCCGGACGGAATCGTGAACGAGCTCGATCTGGAAGCCGTTGTTCTCGCGCAAGCGGGCTCACCGCTGGCCCCGCCGACGTTCCGCGTCGATCTCGCACCGGCCACGCCGGACTACGTCATCGACCAGCAGGACATCAGCGCGATTCAATCCGCGCTCATGGGTCTGGCCTATCCGCCGCAGGAATTCGGCATCGAGGACATTTCCCAGTGTGACCTGGAGGTGGTCTGCAATCGCGAATGTGCTGACTCGAACTGCGACGGCGTCGTCAGTGTCAGCGACATCGGGTACTTCGTCGTCGCCATCACCGAAGGCCAGCAAGGCTGGCAGACGCGCTTTATCGACGCGACACCCTCGTGTAACTACACCTGCGTAAATGATTTGAACGGCGATGGCAACGTCACCGTCAGCGATATCGGCCCGTTTGTGCAGCGGCTCACCGGGCAAGGGCGTTGTGACTGAACGGCCCGACACGATGGAGAAATGAGTCGCCGTGTTCGGCACCCGCCGGACACGGCCTTCCTACAACTCGACGATCGTTTGTCCTCTCGCGGCATTCTGCGACTTTTCATGCTGAATCACCGCGATCGATTGATCGAGATCACAACCATGAGTGGGAGGCCTCCTGATCGCGAACAACTTCACTTGAATCTTTCTCGATTCAATCCCCGAGAATGGTCCGAATCGCGCCCCCTACGGACGGCAGCGCCTCTACAGTGACCACTGGCTCCGCGATCGTCCCGGTGACACGAAACTGCGCCAGTTCGCGATTCACGCCTTCGAGTAGGTCGGTGAGAATCGCAACGTGCGGCCAGTTCTCCGGCTTGGCACCGAAAAGCCGCAGATTGATCTGATTCGTTTTCAAACTCCACGCGCCCGCGCCGACATACCTTACGCCGCGACCGAACATTTCGATCTCATCCACCTGCACCTGCGAACCGCGAATCGTCAGCCGGGCCTGGGCACGCTCGAACAAATCCGATGACGTCCGCGACTTCTCCGGCGAAAGTCGATCCAGCGGCTCCACGATCGGCGTGCCGCGAATCGGAATATTGTTGATTTGCAGCAGCGCCGTCCCGCTACGCGATGCCGGGTCCGCAGTATCACCCCTTAATTGCAGCGACGCGGAGAACTTTCCGGCATTGGACGGGACATCACCCTCCTTTGCGAGCAGTGGCGCCAGATCAACATTGTTCAGCGCGAGATCGACCAGATAATCGCCTGTTTCCGGCTTGAATTTGACCCAGCCGCTGAGCATGCCGTTGCCGAATGTGCCGCGAATATTCTCGATGTAAAGCCAGCCGTCGTCGTCCGGCCGCGTCACGTCGCAGGTGCCGTCGGTCACGACGAACTGGCCGATCTTTCCGCGCGAAATGCGCACTTTCGCGTTCGCGGACATCGCGCCAGTCCCGCTCGACTGAATGCCGCCGGTTGCAGTTCCGGTGAAATCTGTTGCTTTCAGCGAGTCGATCAATGAAACGTGGGCAAAGGCGACATTCCCTTTCATTTGCAGCGCATCCGCGCGTTCCAGCAACAGCTTGTCGAGTGCGACGGAGATTGTGCCGCCGCTTTGAATTTTTCCGACAAACGGCGCGAGCATCTCCGGCAACGACTGCAGCAATATGTCATTAATCGCCATGTCTTCGGTTTTGACCTGCAGATCTGCGATTGTGCCATCGCCCTGAATCGCCCCTTCGCCGCGCACGTGTACCAGACGATCGTCGTGGGTGCGCGCGGTGCATTCCGAAACGATGAAGCGGCCGTCGCGTGTTTCAAATGTGGCATGAATATCGCGCAGCGGATAAGGAAACCGCTGCGGCTTGGCACGCGCCGCGGCCACGGCGCCGCTGATTGCGAGGTTTTGCCCGGCGTTGGATTCCGCACCCTCGGCACGAATCGACAGCGAAACCTTGCCCGCACCCCCCAGACCAAGCTCATGCTGGATGATGTCTGCATACGCGGGGAGCAGCTTTCGCAGGGTCGCGCCGATCGTGGCACTCTGCAATTCGAGCGCGAGATCGAGATCGCGCGTCGGCGGCGTGTCTCGAATTGTGCCGTGGACACCGAGTTGTTCACCACCTCGTTTCGCGGAGAATTCGCGGATTTGAATGTTCCCCCCGGTTTTCTCGATGGAGCCGCCCTCGATCTCCCACGGACGCGCGACATCATCCGAAATCGCCAGCGTGCCGCCTTTGAGGATTGCCTGCGCGTTCTCGACATTCTGCGTGCTGCCTATGCCGTAAATGTCGGCGATGCCGCGAATCGTCAGCGATCGCGACGAATCGCCGAGCAGCGCTTCGCTGATTTCCACCGGATAAGCGTACGCGCGAAACGGCATCGAGACGTGTTCGATCTGGGCATCGACGTCGCTTGCGAGCGTGCCGTACACATGAATCGAGCTGCCGGAATAGTCGCCGATCAGACCATCCATTTGTACTGCACCGTCGGCGATCCGCACTTGGCCATTCACATTAGTCAGCCGGGTCCGGTCGAGCTGAAGCGATCCGCTGAGTAAATCCGCCTCGATTTCGACGTTCGGCATCAACGGACCGACTTCGCGCGTGCTCGTCGGTCGCCAGAGATGGACGTCGGCATTCGCGAGTGCGAGCGGAGAAATCGAATTCCAGAGCGGCAAAAACTGCGGTGGCAGCGCCCGGTACAAATCCTGATTCAGCGGCACCCGTATCGCTTCAATGCGCAGATCAAAACCGGACCACGCCTCCGGCATGAAAACGGTTCCGGTGAGCCGCGCTCGCGCCGAACCGTGCCGGCCCACGACTTCTTCCACGTACGTCTTGCCATTGTCGATACGAAGCTTGGCGCGCGCATCAACAAAGGGATACGGAAAGTCGGCATAACGGCACGTTGCGTCACGAACGTTGATCGTTCCCTGCAATCCTGTTCCGCCGTCTTCGGGATTTGACCAGACGACGTCCACGTCGCAATATCCCGTGGGCTTGTAGCGTTCGAGAAAGTCCGCCAGCACGTGGCCGAGCGCGCGTGACTCGAACAGTTTCGGATATTCCGGCGGCGTGGGAATCGCGGCGCCCGAAATGCGAATCGCGACCCGCTGCGCGTGCCGTGTGAGTGCGTCGGCGAGTGACTCGCCTGAACCCAGGTTCGCAAAGACATGTTCGCCCGCCGCTTGTGCTTCCAGCTCAATCGCCGCGCCACGTGCCTTGCCGACCAGCGTCAGTTCTGCCGCGGACGCACCCCGCGGATCGGCCCGAAGCTGGATTGTGCCGGTGACGTCATTCAGCCGAACGAATCGCTCATGGGGCGGGAGTTTGGGTGGATCGCCAGCTCGCACGGCGCTCCAATCCTCCAGGGGAAACGCGAGCACCACGTCGTTGAACGCGATCTCGACTGCGATTTCCTGACGGGGTTGCGCCGCGTCAGCTTGAACGGGAAAGTGCATTTCGGCGCGCGTGACCGCAAAATCTCCGCGAAAATCGGATTGCTCCAGTAACGATCGCACTTGCGCTGAAGGCACCATCCCACGCGCCACTTCGACACTCATTTCGTCGAAGCTTGCCGCGAGCGTTCGTTTTTTCTGATCGAGTTCGAGACGCACGAGTGGTCGATCTGCCCGATGTTGCTGCCGCACGTCCAAGGCATACCCCGCCGCCGTCTTCGCACCCGTCGCATGTAACATCCATTGCTTGATGAGCGATGGCTTTGCGGTGTCCGTCGCAAACACGCGCACCCGTGCGCCGCGACAATCGATATCCGGCAAACTCGACAGCGGAAACTCCGGAAACCGCATCTCTTCCGGCTTGATCAGCGACAGCGCGTCCAGTTCGGCATCGCGCGCCGCGAGCGGCTCCTGATAGACATTGACGTTCACGTCGTTCAACAGCAATTCGCACGCACCGTAGTTGCCCGAGGCGAGCGCGCTGAGCGTGCCGGCCAGTTGAGCTGTGCCGACGCTGACCGTTGGCGGTCGTTTGGTTTCATGGGAAGTTGTCGTGAGTTGCGGGCTTGGAACGGGCGCGACGATGAGTTCCTTGACCACGAGTCCGCCGAAAAGATGCATGCGGATGTCGCCGAGATGGGTGGCGTGCAGGTCGTGCGCCGCGAGCCAGGTATCGAGATGCTGCTGCAGCACAGCGGGCCGGGTCAACGACCACCACACGCCGACGAGCGCAACGCACGCGATCGCGACAATCGCCGCGCCGATCTTCCAGAATCGTCGCTTGGGTTTGATTTCGGTTGTCATCGCCGCGTGTTTCCGCGAGTTACGCGTTTTTGCCGTTCCCTGCGATATAGCGTACCGGAGGATTCAGGGATTGAGAAAATCCGGCGAGGGGCGGCGGTTTTGCAGCCCCGTGCGGGGCTGATCGCGCGCACACCGTAAATCAAAGGGCCGACCCCCCTGCCAAATGCAGTCTTCCCCCGGGACTTCGGCGCGAGTCGCGTGCAATAACTTGGCAGAATGTTTGCGGCGATCGTGGTCGAGCGGACTAGCGTGTGCCGGTATGACCGAAACCGCCTGCGCCCCGGGCCGTTTCTGACAACTTCTCTACTTCCTCGACGTGCACGCGTTCGTATTTTGCGATCACAAGCTGGGCAATGCGCGTGCCGCGTTCGACGGTAAACGGCGTCTGCGAGATATTGCCGCAGATCACGTTCAATTCGCCGCGATAGTCGCTGTCGATCGTTCCGGGCGCGTTCGGCAGGCACAGGCCGTGTTTGAGCGCCAGCCCGCTCCGCATCCGCACCTGACCCTCGTAGCCTTTCGGGATCTCGACCGTCAGGCCCGTCGGGACGAGCTTGATTTCGCCGGGCGCGATCGTGATCGGTTCGGCATTGGCGGCGTAAAGGTCCATACCGGCCGCGTGATCGGTCATGTACGCGGGAATGGGTAGGTCCGCCGCCGCTTCGCTGCGTTTGATTTTCAAGGTCGGTTGCATTCGTGGTACTATACAGAGAATCAGTTTCGATGATCGCTCGTCGTGCGGTCGTTTTCTGAGCGATATTTCGCATTACCTCGTAGGCAAGTTTGTGTAGGCGTGAGTTTCCGCATCCGAGGTTGTTTTTACTTGAAATTGACGTTGTTCCGCTTCCTGACGGGCGCGGCTCTGATCAATTACTTCGTGTATGACGATTCACCGAGGCGAGAACGAATCAATAATCACTGTTAGATGAACCTTGCTGAAACCATCACGGTCGATTTGCGGGCATCGTCGTGCGAGCCGGCGGCGCAGGTGGAAATTCCGCGCCGCGTCGGCAATGTGCGGATCAATGACCTGCTCGGACGCGGCGCGACCGGCGTCGTGCATGCCGGCTTTGACGAAGTGCTCAACCGACGCGTCGCAGTCAAAATTCTCTCCCAACGCATCGAACCCGGCGAGAATCCGCTCGACAGCGTGATGGTCGCCGGCGTGCGGGCCGCGGCGCGACTGCGGCATCCGAATATCGTCGGCGTTCATCACGTCGAAGTCGTCGATCGCGTTCCCATCATCGTCATGGAGTTCGTCGACGGTCCCGCGCTTTCCGCGATTCTCCAAAAAGATACGGGGCTGGACGCGACGCTCGCGGTGTATGCGCTCCGCAAAATCGCGGACGGCGTCGCAGGATTACACGAAAATCACATCGTCCATCGCGATCTGAAGCCCGCGAACGTGATGTACGACCGGCGCGGCAACTGTTTCGTTTGCGATTTCGGACTCGCATGCCAGATCGCGATGACCGCGCGCTCAATCAATGATGAGCGGATCGCGGGGAGCCCGCTATATATGTCGCCGGAATCGTTCGAAGGGCGCATTTCGCCGCAGAGCGACGTTTACGCGCTGGGTGCGATGCTGTTCGACCTGCTGTGCGGCGGGCCGCCGTTCAATGCGACGACGATCGAAGAGATTCAAAAGCTGCACAGTGAAGCGGACGTGCCGCTACATCGGCTGCTCGCGAAAGGCGTCTCAGAGGAGTTGTGCGAAATTGTGGCACGCGCGATGCACAAGCAGCGGATCATGCGGTTCAAGACGGCGGCGCATCTGAATCGGGCATTGGCAGTGTTTCCGCCGACCAAGGCCGCCGAAATTCGCGAACAGGAAAAGCTGATCAAGCTCATCAATCAGCCGCGGGACGCGACCGCTGAAGCAAAACCGACAAATGCGAGCCTGGCGGATTCGCCGGGAAATACGTTCGATTTGCTGGCGCAGCGCGCGAAGCGGAAGCGGGCGAGTCTGGACGCCAGCGGAGAGTTGCCGGCTGAGTAATTGCGCGATCTTACTGGAGTCGCGTCGTTTTTCGTCGCATCCGCCAGTCCTGGCGGGTCGTATAACAGGGGGAAATGCTGCGCCTGCCAACCAATCATGATGCCCGTCGCCCGCCAGCGGCGTCTCGCGACTTTCAGTGCTCTGCCGGTCGTGCTAATCTGCCCGTTATGAAACGCGCACTTGTCATTGGATTCTCGCTTCTCGGCTTTGCCACCGCCTGTTCGACGACGCTTTCGGGAGAGCAGCGCGAGTGGTTGCAGATCGCGGAGGAATCTTACGAAGAGAAGCTCTACAGCCGCTCAATCGAATATTCCTCGCGATTTCTCGAGCAGGTGCTGGATGCGCCGGAGACGACGAAGGCCCTGTATTACAAAGCGCTCTCGGAGGCCTATCTCGGTCAGCGCGGGGCGGCGTATCAGGATTTGCAACACGTCGTCACGC
>JBFWWY010000172.1:0-7111 GCA_050245935.1 Phycisphaerae bacterium
GAATATCCGCCGCCGCCAATGATCGCGATCATGAGCACGCCGACGAGGACGGGGTTTGCGACGCTGAAGCGCGGGAGGCTGGTCACTCAGGCACCCGCCTTCTCCGCGTTGGTGCGCGCGGTCGCTTTGAAGTCATCGTTCGTGGGCGGGTTGGCGATCGGGAGCGGCGTTTCGGCTTCGCGCAGTTGAACGGCGGCACCATCGTAGATCGCGTCGAAGTTGCTGGTGATCACGCGGTCGCCGGGCTGAAGACCGGAGACCACGCAATTGGTCAGCAGGATGCGCTGGATTTCGATCGGCTTACGTTGCACGATCCCGTCGCGGTAGAGGAAGACGTCGTCGCCTTTGACGACTGCGCGGGGGAGAATGAGAACGTCGCGCAGCTCCGGGCCCTCGATCATCGCGGTGACGAACATGCCGGGAAGGAATTGCGTCTCCTGTTCGCGATTGTCGACCATGACAAACGCGGAAAACGTCCGGGTGTTCTGATCGGCGCTGGCGGCGATTCGCGCGACGCGGCCCTTCCATGTCATTGACGGATTGCTGGCGAGTGTGACCGCACAATTTGCGCCGCGGGCGACGCGATCTTGTAAGGACGCGGGCAATTCGATCGGGACCTCGATGTTGTTGGGGTCGAGCATGGAAAAGAGTTGTTGTCCGGGCATGACGGTGGAGCCGACTTCAGCAAAGACGCGGTCAATGCGCCCGTCGATGGGGGCGGAGATTTCGGTGCGTTCGAGATTGAGCGCGGCAATGGCGAGTTCGGCGCGGCGCAGCTCGACCTGCGCGGCCTGTGATTTGATGCGTTCCGGGATCAATGCCGCTTCGTTCTCAAAGGTGACGAGCGATCGCCGGGTCTGCTCGAGGGTCATCCGGTACTGGTCGATCTCGCGGACGTTTGAACTGCCGCGTTCCATCAGCGCCAGACCGCGTTCATATTCGCGCTTGGCGATGTCGCGCTCGTTTTCCGCAGTCGCGACGAGTCGAGCGATGTTTTCCTCCTCGACGGCCAGACGCCGCAAGGCGGCTTCGTCGACGGCGAGCTGGCTCTTGATGCGATCGACTTGTGCTTCAAACTCGCGCGGGTCGATGCGGAGGAGCACGTGGCCCGCCGCGACGTTTGTCCCTTCTTCCAGTTCGGGCGCAACATAGAGCACCGGGCCCGCGACCTGCGCAGAGACAGTCGCGTAACGATCCGAGCGTGCCGTGCCGAAGCCGACGATGGGTTCCGTCACGGTCTTTGGTTCCACCGTCAGCCAATTCACCGAGAGCATGGGCCTCTGCTTGGTGCTGGCAGGCGGCTTCGGGCTTGTGCGGATGAGAAACTGCATCCCGGCAATTCCGACGCCGAAAATGACGACGATCAGAATGAGATTCGTCACGACTCGAGCAGTACTGGCGGCGCGACGACGGCTCGACACCGAATCATCGCGGTGTATTTCAGCTTCAGCCTTGTAGTTCAATCTGGATTCTCACGCCTCTTCGGGTTGGAGTTCGCCTTTCAGCGACTGAAAGGAATGCGATCCTGCTGGATTATAGAGCTTTGAGGTGTCTACTCAATTGGAGCGGGGTGATCAGCCCGCGGATTGCTTCAGGTGTCCGTGATATCCCGCAATTGCGTCCCGTCCATCATCACCCCAATTTTTCTCTCCCTCGTCACGAAAATGTTCGCGAAAAGGCGCGTCGCTCGACATCCACGTGCGATTCAACCACAATTCCGCGTTCCGATGCCCGATAAATATCCAGTCAAGGAAATTCCATCAGACGCTGCGCGTAACGCTGTGCGAAGTGAATTTCGCATTCCGCACGATCACAACGCCGTTATGGCGCTGACGCCGATCTTGCGGCAATCCAACGCGCTGGAGGCGGCTTGGGCATTTATGCTCGTTCAGAAGGTTCTGAACGATTCCGTTTTTATTCTTCCGGACGCGGGTGCCGATGTCGATCGAGTCGTTCGATTCTTTCTTGACACCGGACACGCTGACGCGTTGGTGTTATTGCCGACCGCGCAATGGAGAAATGCAACGCTGCTGGCAGCGGTCGATCTGCTGATTTTCGTGCCACAAATCGGGCTCGGGGCGGAGTGTACGGAAATTGTCCGTCAGGTACCGACGCCGCTGCTGCTGAGTGATGTCCTCGCTCTTCATCATCTATTTTCAGCGCGGGACAACTGTTACTGGTGCAAGCCGAACGACCCCAAAGATGCAGCGCGGGTCATGTTACGCGTCCTTGAAGAAATGTAGCGAATGCTCGACGGAGCGCTTCTGCCAGGCATCTTCGCTGAAGCGCATCCGGACTCGAATCCGCAGGAATGAAGCGACCGTCCATCATCATTTTGTATCGATGATGGCCGTCGTGTCGAAACGACGACTGATGCTTCGTACTTCCCAATCGCCGGCGGCGCTTATGACGCTGACAGGTCCAAAGCCATCACCGTGTTTCGATCGCGAATCAGCAGCGTCGTCCCGACGAGTGTAGGAGGGGTCCAACTCGGATCTCCCAGCAACTTGGCCTCGGCCGCGACTTCCACGCCGTCATCTTTCGGACGAAGAATCCGTAGCACGCCGTCATCTTGTAATGAGATGATCTTCTCGCCGGCGCGGACCAGATTGCAGAAACCCATATCTCGGCTGTACCAGCCGAATTCGCCATCGCTGAGATTGAGCATCACGAGGCTTTTCGGTTGCATGCGGCTGGTGAGCAGATGGCCGTCGAGACGAACGGCGTTCTGGTGGGCCATGCTGTGCTTGCTGGTCCAGACTTGCTTTGCGTCTAGTTTGTCGCCTTGCCAAGTGAAATCGAGCAGCACGCTGCCGTCCTTGCCGGCGGTGCCGATGTAGATGGTGTTGTTGCCACAAGCAATCGGTGTCGCGATATAGCTACCGTATTGATTCGAATAGTCCATGGACCAAAGCAATTCGCCGTCCGCGGGGTTCAAGGCGATGACCTGGCCGTCGACGAGAGAAACGAGCACGTCGCGTCCGTCGATATTGAAAATGGCCGGTGAGCCGTAGCTGGCGGCCCAGTCGTGTTTGTGCCAGCGGACATCACCGCTCGCGAGGTCGAAAGCGACGACGGAATGACCCTCCCCGCCGACCAGCGCAATTACCGTGTCTTTGTAATGAATCGGACTTGCGGAGTAGCCAAAGCGGAGAAATTTCATGCCGTAGTCGTCGATGAAGTCGTGCTTCCAGCGCACCTGGCCGTCGCGATCAAAGCAGTGCATGTCGCCCATGTAGCCGATGGAAACGATGCGGTTGTCAGCGATGAGCGGGGTGGCGTTCGGGCCGAAGCCGAAATCGGCAATGTATTCCTTTTCACCCGGCTGGCGATTGGGATCGTTCTTCTGTTCCTCGGTGAGTTCGGTCTTGGGGACCGGTGCAGCGTATTTGTATTCCCATTTCGTTTTGCCGGTGGCCAGATCCAGTGCGAGCACAATTTCTTCGTCATCGCTGCGACCGAGGACAATTGCGATTCCATCGTTCGCGGCGATCGAAGAGTACCCGCCGGTCAATTCACGCGACCAGAGTTTTTTCGGGCCGTCTGCGGGAAACGAATCTGTGATGATTGCACCGGGAACGGCAAAGTCCCCTTGCGGGCCACCCCATCCGGGCCAGCTCTCCTCCGCGGTCGCAATGAAACCAATCATCGAGAGTGCCGCGAGCGAGCGAATTGCGTGAATCTTTGTGAAAATCTGCATGGTTGGGCCTCAATGTGAATCTTTCTTCAGGTCTGGTACGCTGCGATCTTACCCGTTTCGGCGGGAAACACCGAATGCCGCCACGATGGAGTTTTCGGCTCAACTGCCGTCGCCGTATGATTCTGCGGAATTGACGGACGTGGGTGCCTGATGAGGAAAAATTCTTGCCCCTGACGCTCGGAGCGATGATTGCAACACCGCCCGCCGGCGACTCGCTGGAACTGATCTGGCGCAGCGGCTTGCTATTGATTCTGCTGTTGTTGTCCGGGAGCTTTTCGGGCAGCGAGGCGGTTCTGTTTTCGTTGACGCCTGCGCAACTGGAGGCGAACGAAAAAAGCGCGAACCCGATCCGCCGGGCGACTGCCGCCTTGCTGCGCCAGCCGAAGCGAACCCTGACAGCGATCCTGATCGGCAACACTGCCGTGAATGTCCTGCTGTATGCCAATTCGTTCGTTCTGTTCGGGTCGCTGGCCGCACAATATGGGAACTGGATCACGCCGTTGTCGGCGGTGTTCAGCATTCTCGTGGTCATCATCTTCGGCGAGGTGCTACCGAAAACGATCGCCGTGAGCGTTCCGCAGCGTCTGGCACCGCTGGCAGGGGGGCTGGTCCATTTCGCGGGTTACGTGCTCAATCCGATGGCGGACTTAATCGAAACTGTCATGATCAAGCCGATCGAACGGCTTTGGTTCGGATCCGCTCGACTCAAGAATGAGCCGCGGCGCAGGTTGTCATCGCACGAACTCAAGGCGTTGCTGGAGATGAGCCGTCTGCGGCGAACCATCAACCGTCTGGAGGACGAGTTTGCTCGACAGGTGATTGATCTGGGGCGCGTTCATGTGCGCGACGTGATGGTGCCGCGGGTGGACGTGGTGGCCTATGACGTGAATCAGAGTGCCGATGGCCTGCGCGCGCTGATGCGCGAAACGCGGACGCGCAAAGTTCCGGTATACGACCAGAACATTGACGAGATCGTGGGCGTGGTCTATGCGAAGATGTTGTTTCTCGCCGCGAAGGATATTTCGCTGCGCAACATCATGCTGCCGGTGCGCTTTGTGCCGGAGCAAATTTACGTCGAGCAACTTCTGCATCATTTCCGTTCGACGAAAACGCAGTTTGCGGTAGTCGTGGATGAATACGGCGGTACGGCGGGGGTGGTGACGCTGGAAGACGTCCTGGAAGAAATTGTCGGTGATCTGCAGCGCGAGGACGAGGAAGGGGAGCCCCCGGAAATCGAAAAAATCGACGACGCCGTATACGAAATCAACGGCGGCCTGAGTCTGCACTACTGGTCGGACGTTTTCGAGCTGCCGCGTACCGCTCAACACATTGCGACGGTGGGTGGATTGATCACTGCGGAGCTGGGACGTCATCCTGTGCCGGGCGATACCGTGCAGATCTTCAACCTCAATCTCACGGTGCTGCAGACGGATCGGCATCGGATCGAGCGCGTGCGCGTCGAACTTGCGGCAGACAACGAAACGGATGAGGTCGCTGGGCCATGACGATTTTGCTTCTGATACTTGGATTGGTGTTGGGCATAGCGCTCAGCGCGATATCGTCGGGTGCGGAAACCGGCATCTACACCGTGAACCCGGTGCGGGTGACGGTTGCGGCGGAATCCAACGTGCCTGGCGCGAAGCGGCTGGAACGTCTGATTCGTCGGCGTGACGATCTGGTCACGGCGGCGCTCGTCGGAACAAATGTTGCGGATTACATCATTACCGTCTGTCTGACTCTCCTGCTGCTTCAGCTTGCAGTCCCCGCCAATCGGGCGGAACTATACGCGACGGCAATTCTGACGCCGACGATTCTGGTGTTTGGCGGGGTCCTGCCGAAGGACTTTTTCCGTCGCAATGCGGAGTCGCTGATGTATCGTGCGGTCGTCCCGCTGCAGTTTGTTGTGGCGCTGTTGGGCGCGACCGGTGTGCTCGGATTGCTGCGACTGGTCACCCGGTGGCTCAGCCGATTGATCGGCGGCGTGACGGTGCGCGAGACGGGCAGTGTTCTGACGCGCGCACGAACGGAGCAATTGTTGCGAGAAGGCGTCGCGAGCGGCGGCTTATCCGAATATCAGCGCGACCTGATTGACCGAATCATGCGTATTTCGCGGACGAGCGTACAGGATGTCATGGTCCCATTGGAGCGAATGCTTTCGATCCCCGTGGATTTGCCGCGCGACGACCTGCTTCGGATTGCCCGAATGGCACATTTTTCGCGCATTCCGGTCTACGAAAAACACCCGGCGCGCGTGATCGGAACGATTGATGTCATGGATGTTCTGATGCATGAGGGGTCGTCATCCGTCGCGGCCTATGTCAAGCCGGTCGAACGTCTCCGGACGGATAGCACGGTCACGGCCGCGCTCCTCAAGATGCAGAAACGCCGACAGAAGATCGCGCTGGTCGAGCGTTCGCGGGGTCGGTGTGTCGGGCTGCTGACGATTAAAGATCTGGTCGAGGAAATCGTCGGTGATTTGGAAGCCTGGTAACGCGCGGCAGCGCCGGGCCTGAAAAGCCCGCTTCGCAATTTTGCCGGCGCGGGGATTTCGTGGGGAATAACGACAGGATTTTTCTTGTTTTCCTGTTTGCGTACTGGGTACAATCGCGACTGCGAGTTCCTGCAAAGCCAATCGGCGAAACTGGGTTTCAGAACTGTGCATATTCGTTTCTGATTACTGAGGAGTTGGTCGCAGTGCGCGTGGCGACCGCCTTGCGATGCCGCAATTGGACTTCCACGTATTTCGCGCGTGGGACTTACCAGTTGCGGACCAGCCGGTCTGCTCGAAGGCTCCGCATGAAACCGGATTTTTGAGCAGGCGTGGTGCTTTCCGGAGAAAGAAGCGCGCTGCCGGGCGTCGAATGCGGGGACTCCGCGCCCGACCAACTCCATTTGTGAATATCGTGAAGCTGCGGCAAATGTTGATGACCGCAGCGACGATCAAATCGCGACGTCTACTTCCATTCGGCACGTGCCTTGTTCCTTTTTGCAAACAGTGACGCGGTACGCTATCCGCGACGCAATTATTCGTCCGAAAATGCTTTGCGCGAACCTGAATGCGCAGTCCGATCGGTATTGACGTTCCCCCCCGGGCTATCTAGCATGACCGGTCTTGGTCATCGCGCGACGATGACTTGGTGGAGCGGCCAGGTAGCTCAGTTGGTAGAGCAACGGATTGAAAATCCGTGTGTCGGCGGTTCAAGTCCGCCTCTGGCCATTGAACTGGCAGATTCGAGCGACGCATTCGCCGGGGATTGCGAATGCCGCTTGTTTGGCCGGTTGGGTGTGGGCACGCCTTCCGCAGGCCCTTCCTCGCAAACTTGTTCCCGGGGCCGTAGCTCAGTTGGGAGAGCGCTTGCATGGCATGCAAGAGGTCGTGAGTTCGAATCTCATCGGCTCCATTGACGTAAA
>JBFWWY010000173.1:0-7099 GCA_050245935.1 Phycisphaerae bacterium
CGGTCGTATCTCATTGCTCGCATCGAAAATGACGCGGGACTTTGATTGCCGCTCCGCCTCCGGCTTTGCGGCATTCAGGCGGAGCCGTCGAAAAACATTTTCAACGTCTATAATCGCGTCATCCACGAGACTCCCGACGGCGATCGCGAGACCGCCGAGCGTCATGACGTTGATCGTCATGCCGAAGCCGTTGATCGCCAGCAATCCGACCGCCAGCGAAAGCGGAATCGCCGTCAGTGTGATGATGGTCGTGCGAATATTGAGCAGAAACAGAATCAGAATGACGCTGACAATGATGCCCGCGTCGCGCAGCGCATGCACGACATTGTTCACCGACAGGTCAATAAAGTCGGCCTGCCGAAAGATTTGGCGATTGATTGCAATTCCATCCGGCAGGCTCGGCTGCAATGCGTCCAGCATGGCGTCCACACGATCGGTAATGACGAGCGTGTTCGTGCCGGGCGCTTTTTGAATCGTCATCACGACGGCAGGCTTTCCGCCATCCGCGCCGGTGCCGCGTTTTAATGCCGGGCCGAGTTGTACTTCCGCAATCTGACCAATAGTGACCGGCGCGCCATCGTGATACTTGATGACGGTGCCCGAAATATCTGCCACACTGCGAACGCGACCGCTCTGCCGGATCGGCAATTCCAACGAGTCCACGTCCGCTAGGTAACCGGCGCTGAGCGTGCTGTGCGACTCGCGCGCCGCTTCGACGACATCGTCGATGGTCAGATCGAACAAGCGAAGGCGTTCCTGTTCCACAAGCACCTGATACTCCGGCAACTCACCGCCAATGACCGAAACCTGTGCGATGCCCGGAATGGCCAGCAGTTTGTTCCGCAAATCAAATTCGGCGTACGAACGTAGGTCGAGATCGTTCACGCGGCCGTCGGGCGACGACACGGCGAGCAGCATGATTTCGCCGGTGATGGACGTGATCGGCGTCATTTCCGCGTGGGCGTCGGGCGGCAGTTCCTCGCGAACCGAATCGAGCCGCTCGGACACGAGTTGCCGCGCCCGGTAAATGTCCGTACCCCACTCGAACTCAACGTAAGCAATTGACAAGCCGATCGCACTCGACGAGCGGACGCGACGAACGCCGGGTATGCCGTTGAATGCCGTTTCAATTCGGAACGAGACATATTGCTCTACTTCGTCGGCGGCGAGCCCCGGCGCTTCGGCCATGACGACCACGGTTGGCGCGTTCAATTCCGGGAACACATCGACCGGCGTGCGCGGCAGTTGGTACGCCGCGAATACGAGCAGCACGACCGCGAGCACGAGCACTAGCGGCGCGTGTTCGATCGAGAAGCTAATCAATTTCTTTAGCATGAGCAGGCGTCTCTTTTAGTGTTCATCATGGAACGAACCGTCCGCGTGGAAGTGCCCACCTTTTTGCGACGTTCCGCTTTGTGCCGTTGCGAGCTTCAATTCGTACGCGCCGTCGAGGACGACTTCGTCTCCCCGTATGAGTCCGCTGTGGATGACGACCCAGCGTCCGTCATCCACGCCCATATCCGCTTCCATGCGGATCGCCTGATTCGGGTTCTTGGGATCGCGCCGGAAGTAAACGTGGGTGATGCCGTCCTTCACGATGGCTGAGCGCGGTATCGCGAGCGCCGCACCATCCGAACCTTCCGCGACGACTTCGAGGAAAGCCGAAACGCCCGAACGCATCCACGGTCGCAATTCGTTTGGACGCGCTATGAGGGTGATTGTGCGATTGTCGGGATGCGCATCCAGGCCGACGATCAACTCTGCCGCGACACTGTCACCTACATCAAGATCGGGCGTGCGCGGCGGGGTAATATGAGCGGTTGCGCCGCTCGCGAGTTGCGGCAGGTCGGCCTGCAAGCCCATTGCCCGGAAGCGAAGCTGATCAGGCTGAACCGTCGTGAGCGCCAACGAGCTTTCGTTCACCCATGCGCCATTCGTAACACTCAACGACTCGACAACGCCGGGCGATGCAGCGCGAATCTCGATCTTGCGAATCTCGCGCCAACGCGGGTGTTGTTGCGGCGAGTCCGAATCGACTTCGAGCAATGTGTCAACCGGCAACGAAAGCAATGCAGCGGCGTTCGCCAGCAGCAATTCGAGTCGCTCGCGCTGCGCGTTCAATTCGGCGGCAAGCTGTGCTTGGCGGAGTTTTAGTTCGGCCTCTGTTTCGAGGACTTCCGCAAGATTAGCTCGTGAAGTGGCTAATGATCCGCGTGCCTGCGTGACGTCGGCGTCAGTCACGACGCCGGATGCGCGGCTCGCTTCGAGCTGATTCACGCGTGTCTGCCAGATATCGACTGCTTGCTGCAATTCGTCGTGATGGCGCTCGTGCGCCGCGAGCAGCGGCCCCATCGCAGTCGCGCTTGCCTGCGCTTGTTCCAATTTCAGATTTGTTTCGTTGATTTGCTGTTGCAGCGCCCGCCAATCCGGCGAATCGAGCGTGAAAAGCAATTGCCCCGGCTCGACTGCCGCGTACTGGGTGACGTGGAGTTCGATCCGCCCGTCCACCATCGTGCGATATTCGCGACGCGCTTCGGGCGCTAGCTCGAAGTTGCCGGGGACGCGAATTGTTCGCGCCACGTCGCGTACTTCAACCGTTGCAAAGGTGATCCCGAGATTGCTGCGCACCGTCGGCGGAATGTCGATGCGATTTGTTGCGGGGGCGGGGCCGTCGGCAGTTTCGGAATCCTGAATGGTGCGACTGTCATTTCCGCAACCGGCTATGCAACTCAAGACGCCTGCTAAGATTGTTGCATGTCGGCGGCTCATGGTGCGATCTCCATCTTTTGAATATTTGTTGAGCGAGGCTTGTTGGCGGCCTCAGATGTCGGTGTAGACTTGCTCCATGCATTCCGTGGCCTGCCGGTCGCTTGTTCCAGTTGTATCTCCGCGTTTGCTGCATCGCGTGTGACCTTGATTTGTCCGCTTCGCGTCGTCAGATAGGCACGTTGTGCTTCCAGTACCGAAAGAAACGGAACCGTTCCGACGCGATAGGCCGCTTGCGCAAGTTGCACATTCTTTTGTGCCGTCGGAACAAGTTCGTCCGCATACAGTTGCATGTTGTCCTGCGCGGTTTGCAGACTTCCGAGGGCAGCGTAAATGTCCTGCGCCGCATCGATCAGGACCGCCGCCCGCTCCTGTCGGACTTGTTCGGCCTGATGGACAGCTTTCGCGATTTGCGCTTGATTTTGATCCCAGATCGGCAGTTCAAGCCCTAGCGTCGGACCAGCCAGCGTGTCCGTCGGCTGCGCACTGCGCGGCATGAGCGTTGGCGGTGTCGGTGCGCCGGATTGAATCGAATTGAAAACGGATTCGGCGACTAAATTGCGGTTCCCGCGCGCGCGTCGCTCAGCCAATTCGAATGCAAAACCGACATCAACAGAACGCAACAAGCGCTTGCGTTCAAGTTCGACGAGCGCGTCAGCGGATGCAACGGACTGATCGAGCACCTGTAAATCAAGGCGCGATTCGCGTGCGATAGCCTGTAACGAATCCGCTGATGCAACGCGCTTACCCAATGGATGTGGACTTAAGGAGATTTTCGTTTCATTCGGGTTGGACGCCAGACCGAGCAGTCGATGGAGTGCGGCGTTCGCTTTGGTCAGCGTCTGCACGCTCTCGCGATGATTCACTTCGGTCTGTAACGCGGATGCGGTCGCAAGATTCACGTCCACATCGGACCCGGTGCCCGCGTTGCGGCGTAGCCTGGCAACTTCAACGAGCTTTTCGGTAATCTCGAGCGCCTCTTCGGCCAGCCGCATTTGCGCCGTGGCGCGACCCACTTCAACAAAAGCTCGACGAACATCCAGAACGACACCGGAAGTTACTCGCGCCGCTTCCAAGACAGTCCGATCAAGATCGCGTTGCGCTACCCGCGTCCGAGCGGGGACGAGCCAGAGCTCGGCGATGCTCTGTGCAAGATTGAATTCCACATTTGATCGCCCGCTGCCGTCGGGCATTCGCAACGACAAAAACAGCGAGGGATTCGTGTACAACGTCGATTGTACGAAGTCCGCACGACTGACATTGATCGATAGCATCGCGGCGCGGACGCGCGGATTGTTCAGCATTGCGACTTGAACGGCTTCGTCAGCGGTCAACCCGTCAGCGAGCAAATCGCGGGTTTTCGCAGCAGCGTCTTCGTTATCGCCGAGCAGCAACTCGCCCGAAACGCCGACCGCACGCTCAACCGCATGAGCAGAGCGGGCTTGTTCCTCACGCGCTTCCAGTGAGGCGCAGCCTGATATCGCGCAAGCGTTTGTTAGTGCAGCGATAATCGCGAGATCGCGCGCTGATGAACGCAAGGCGAAACGATACTGGCGTCTCTGAAGCAAAACGCCCACATACGCGCAATAGCGCGTAACAAGTTGATTGTACAAGATGGAAATCTCCGAACGCATTTCTCCTTGACCTGTTGCCGCGCAGGCGACAACCCGACGGCATAGTGGCCGTCTATCAGGTCAAGAGAACGATCGTTCGGAGTTGCGGGAGGGAATCTTCGCTCGTTATCGAACGCGGCGGACGCTCCGGCGGCTCGACGCATCCGAATGCAGCAGAAGTTGTCGTATCCGCTTCATAATGCAATGGCAAAAGCGCGAAGAAATCCGCACGCCGCACAACGTCGTATGACGGCGTGATCCACGGTTCGATCGGGTTGTTATGCCCAGTGGCCAAATCGTGATGGTCGTCGGCAGGACTTTGTTCGGAACTGAACTCGTTCGCGGCGTGAGAGTGCGCGTGCGAATGTTCCAACGCACCGTGCCGATGAATGTGCGTGTGATGCTCGTGCTGATGATGGCGGTCGCGGTGAAAATGCGTGGCGGCAAACATGCCGCCAATTCCTGCGACCGTCGCGATCAGGCCCACGATGTACGCATGATTCTTCACGAAAACATACTAGTTCTTGAACGGCGGCGCGGCAATCTAATTCCAATTCCTGTCGTTTGGTGGGCTCATCCGACAGAAATCACGTGGAAAAAACAGCGCAATGCCTTGCATCCCGCTTAGAACGTTCCCGCTCGACTGGATTGCAACCGTTGAATTCGGTCCACGCCGTGCGACGGGGGCAACCGGCCTCAACCCATTCAAGCAGTTCAAATACGGTCCAACGGGGGCTTTTGCCGAGGCCAAGGTGGATTGGCAATGGAATGCGATCAGTGCCGACAAGCTGGTAGACTTTTCCCTTTTCTACGCTGAGAAAATCAGCCATATGCTCGGTGTTCAGCATCAATCGACCGAGCGAGAGAAGCTTCTCCACGGACGGTCGAAGAACGATTTTGTATTCGATAGGCGCCTAGGCACGACGAAGATCCTTGGCACTTGATATGGCGCGATATTCCCGAATTGCCAGTATTCGCTTCCGTTTCCAGTGCTCGGCGCGCGGGCAGCCATTCATTACCGATGCAAGGATTTCTTCGATCGACCACCGCTTGATGCGGCTGCCGAGGGAGATTGGATCAGGCAAAGCGCCCACTGCTATCAATTGCTACAACGCGCGATGGGAAATATCCAAAAACGTCGCGAGCGTCTTGCCGCCAATGAGGCCTTGACCGTCCATGACGTTCAGCCCGAGCGTTCCGCCACGGGTCGCGTTCGCTCGCTTCTGCTCCCCGGGTTCCAGTTCCAGTCGAATACGACGGCGAGCCGTTCACGGAGAAGTACCCGCGCGATGTTGGTCGATGAGAATGCGGCGGACGCGCGTTATCTATTCTACGCACTAAAGCACACTCGTTTGGACTTACTGCAGCGCTGCGTGGGTGGGGCACAGCGTAATCTAAGCGGCACATTTGTCCGCGAGCATCACATACCAGTGCCGCCACTTGCTGAGCAGCAACACTCCTATCGTGAATGTGGACCGCTCCCATTATGCGGAGGCGTAACGGTTGCAAATCTTCGCTCCCATCAGGAAAAGAGTCAGAAAAGCATTGTAGGCTCTAAGCCCCATGGAATAAGCGATGCGTTCAAACTGCGCGAACTTGGACTCTCAGCGCTTGAATTTTAGTCCGGTCCATGAAACTCAAAATCCCGACCCTCATTGTTGTGTGATTGTCCACTGCGCAGCGTATTTGGCGAGTGCACTCGCGGAGTCGAGATTGAGCTTTTTCTTGATATTGGATTTGTGGGTCTCCACGGTCTTCGCCGCAATTTTGAGCGCATCGGCGATTTTGCGCGTGGGCAAGCCCTGGGCGACGCTCAACATCATCTGCAGTTCTCGATCCGTCAGGCAACTGATTCCGTCAAAACGCTCGCCGGATGGTTGGCGAACGCGTGTAAGAATTGCGTTGGTCATTTGCTTGCTCAGGTAGATCTTGCCCTCGGCAAGCTGATCCAGCGCTTCAAGAATTCTGTCGCTTGATTCGGCCTTGTTCAGGTAGCCCATCGCACCCGCGCGCAGCGCCCGTTCGGCGTAGATCGCTTCGTCGAACATCGAAAACACCAGAATTCGCGTATCGGGGCTGACATCGCGGCAGCGGCGCACCAAATCCAGTCCATTCCCGGTCTGAAGAGAGATATCCACGATCGCAAATGCCGGCTGATGGTTCTGAAGGGCCTCCAAAGCTGCGGATACGCTTCCGCATTCCGCGACGACGTCAAACCGTTCACCTTCACAAAGGACGCTGCGAAGTCCCAACCGAAGGCTCGGATGATCGTCCACAATGGCAATCGTGTTTATTCTTAACAAGCGACTATTCCTCGCCTTCATCAAGGTTCAAAGCCGAACAAACGAGGCGATTTTTTCCATCCTCCGACGATTCAACCCGGAAACGTGCGCCGAGCAAGCGCGCCCAATTTTCACATGTCGCGGTTTTGCTCGCAAATCGATCAACTGAAATGGTGCCGTCAAACTGAAGAACCAGTTCGAAGTCGGGGCAATCACCTGACAAGGATACTGCGACAACGCGGGCATTGGTATTTTCCGCGATCATGCTTACTTGCGTCCACTGATATCGCAACGCTTTTTCTCGCCGGCAATTGCGCATTGTTCGCTTCACGCCGCAGATCAGCACCCTTTTTAATGTCCGGCAGACGGATCGCGGACGACCTTTGTCGGATATCACCCATCGTCTCGGTTACCCCGAACTGCAGAATGATGCACGCC
>JBFWWY010000174.1:0-7031 GCA_050245935.1 Phycisphaerae bacterium
GGGTTCCTTCTTCCACACCCGCAAATCGGTGATCTCAAACGCCGCATTTGTGTTGGAATCGGTCGCTTGACCGACGTACTGCACAATCTGCCGTTTGGAATGGGGCATGATCGGGCCGCTCCAGTCATCGTCATCCAACGTCAACGGCGTTGCGGCGTAAAACCCATCGGTGTCGATCGGGTCACCACTTTCATTTGTAAGAACGATGCGGCCTGCGAGCAGCGTGATCATTTCGTCGCCAGTATTATCGATCATGATCGCGACACGATTCATCCCGTGTCGACGTTCTTTCAGCATCTTGGCAGTCACTTCCAGTTCGCTGCGATATTCGGGTGCCCGCCGATCGTTGACTGCGTCCGCGAGCGCCGGCGGGAGTGTCTCTTTCCAGTTCGAGACGAGCGATCGAACGGTACCCAGCGTCGGGTCGAGAATCTGCGATGTTTTCCGATCGACCATATTCATTGCGTAAAACCCGATGCCGCCGGCGCAGAGTACGATCACCGAAGCCAGTCCGAATAGCCCCGTAAAAAACGCCGTCAGAAAGCTGTTTCGCCGCACCACCACCGTTCCGTCGCCGCGCATGCCTGTACCCCTTTTGCCGAAATGGGTTGAAATTCTCGTCCGTTCAGGAGGGGATTCGCGGAGGAAGGGAGAATATTCCGCCCTGCAAGAATTTTGATGAATATTGGTCGAATGGTGAGCCGGGACGGCAAATGAATGGTGGAATTGTCCGCCGGACGCCAGTTTCCAGCATCTCACGAAAGCTGGCGTAGAAACGACGCGTATTCTTCCGCCCGCGCCTGCCAGGTGTTCCTTCGTGCAAACGCCAGCCGATCCTGCCGTCGCTCTTGGGAATCCTCGCGCAGCGCGTCGCGCAGCAGCATCGCGACCGCATCCGCCGAATCCGCAACCGCGACGCAGTTCTCGAACAGCGCAACGTCCGCGACAGGCGTGGACACGGTCGGCTTCCCCAGTGCCAGATATTCGTAGATTTTCACCGGGTTCGCGGCCCGCGAAATGTGGTCCTGCGTAAATGGCACCCAGCACACATCGAACGCATTCATATACGCGGGCACGTCGTCATATGGCCGGCCGCCGAGAAACGAGGTATTGGCTATGGCAGCGACGCCGTCCATGGCCGGGTTGCCATCGTCCGGCCCAACGAACACGAAATCGAACTCCGGCAGTTGCTTCACGACGTCTGCGATCAGCGCCCAGTCGATCCAGCGATACAGAGCTCCCACAAACCCGACAATCGGGCGTTTGCCTGCCGGCAAGTCCGACGGTCGCGCCACGTTCGCCGCAATCTGCTGAAATCGCTCAACGTCGACGCCATTGCGGATCACCCGCACCGGCACATCGCTCCGCTTTGCGCGAATCTCGTCCGTCAGATTGTCCGCAGTTGTCACGATTGCATCGCACCGCGCAATCAGGGCATCTTCCCAGGCTACGTAAAGCGACTTCAGCTCCGGGCGCGGAACGTGCACGTCTAGGGCGTCGATGCAGTCGTACACGACACGGTGGAAAGGCAACTCCGCCAACCACGGGGTCCACACCGGCGACACCACCAACGCCGTCGCCTGGTCCCAGTCGATGAGCGGATCGAGTTGTCGGCGGAGTTGGCGCGCGCGTCGGCGAATCGTGTCGTCGAGCGCCGTCGGATCCAATCGCGACCAAGTGCGCGCGCGTGGCCCGGGCCACGGACGGACGATTGGCTGCGTTTCGCGCGGGCGCGCAAATTGTGTGACGCGCTCCAGCGCATTCCGCAGCGACGGCACCTGAACAAAAACATTATGCTGGCCGCGCGCCGACCACGCTTCCGTCAGCATGCGCGTGCGGCCGACGAGCGGAAAATTCCACACCACGGCGGCGAGCGAAACGATCGACAGTCCCGTTTCCGTCGAAGATTCCCCCCGCTTCTGCTGACCCGATTGTGCTTGCGCCAAGCGTCCCATTGCGGAGAATTGTACCGACACCGCCAATGCCCTGCGACAGGCCACGACTGAGCAGATTTACAAACTGACTGCGAATTCCAGGACAATTTTGCCGATTAAATACACGAGACGAGATGAGATTAATCGAATATAATCACTGTAATATGTTCGTCTTTTGTTAGGTGATACGTGGCAGCAAACGCAGACCGAAACAATATTTCATTTGTAGTTCGGCTTGTCGGCGAGGGCATTAAGCCGCGCGCAGTCCCTTTAAGGAAGCTCACTTCCATCCTAAATGCGGTGCAAAAAATCGTCGACGACGTAGAGGACGATTCTTGGTTCACAGCAGAAAAGGAACCAGATGAGCCCTTAGATCCCAAGCGTACGCTGCATCTTGTCCGAGTTTTGTCTGGATCCGCGGTTTACGAAGTGGAGGCCCCGCGCGGAGCAACTGTCCTCCAAACTCTCCAAGAAATAAACCGCGCATTGAAATCGCCAAAGGATGCTGATTGGACTGATGCAGCTATGTCTTCGATAGAAGAATTAAGTGCGGTGGCCCGCTCGCTGAAGTGCAACATCGAGTTCAGAAGACCTTCAATCTCTGGGAAACTTGGTAGAATACTTACCACAATTCTGCCTAACTCGTTTAATGCGGTGAAGTCATCGGCTTTCATCAAGGGCGAAACTTCAGTGTATGCTTATCTTGAGCGAATAGGTGGTGCCACGAAAATGGGCTGTGGAATCCGCCTTGCAGATCAGAGAAAAATGGTTTTTTGCAGTGTTGCGGGGAAGGAAATCGCTCGCGAGCTAGGGCAGCATCTTTATAAGAACGTTCTTCTTATCGGTGATGCAACGTGGCTGCGCAAGAATTGGCGACTTCGAACGATGAAAATTACAGGATTTCAGCCTCCAAAGACAGGTTCGTTGCTCGAATCGTTGCGTCAGGCGCATGGCGCAGGGGGGAGGGCATGGGATGAAATCGAGAATCCGGTAGAATATTTGGAAGAGATTCGCGGAGCGTGAATAACTTTGGAACGATAGTTGCCATAGATTCTCAGACGCTCATCTGGGCAATTCGAGGTGAAGGCTCAGAAGATCAAAAGAATTCTGCGAATTGGTTATTCCAGGAACTGCAAGAGTGGAAAGCTCAAGTAATAATTCCTTCAATTTGCCTTGCTGAATACCTTGTACCAATTCCGGTTGATCACCATCGTGATGTCATTGCGAGTTTGAGTCGATTCATTATTGCTCCCTTCGATGTTCGGTGCGCGTCTACAGCCGCGAAACTTTTCATGGAGGAAAAGCCGAAGCGTGAAATGAGCGCACATTCTTCGCGAAAGGTGTTGAAAGCGGATTGCATGATTGTCGCGACTGCATCTACGCATGGTGCCCAGAAATTCTATTCCAACGACACTCGATGCAGGAAAATCGCGACACGAGCGAATCTGCTGGCAGAAGACCTGCCTAAAGGCCCTAAGACACTGTTCGATATGCAATCCGACGATTTCGAACAACAAATCGATTAGACGCTCGGGAACGAACGATTAATCGGTTGCTTCGTCAAATTACGCTACCGGGTTCGGTCGTTCGTCAGAATCTCGCAAATCCGCTGCGACGCCAGTCCATCGCCGTACGGGCTGCCGGCACGCGCCATCCGTTCGTACGTGGCGGCGTCATTCAGTATCTCATTCACCCGTGTAACAATGTTCTCCCGCTTCGTCCCGGCGAGAACGGCGGCGCCGCACGAAACCGCCTCCGGTCGTTCGGTCGTGTCGCGCAGCACGACGACGGGCTTGCCCAGCGCCGGCGCCTCTTCCTGCAATCCGCCGGAATCCGTCACCACGAGATGACACGCGTCGAGGAGTGCGACCATCTCGCGATAATCGACCGGCTCTATCAAGCGAATGCGCTCGTGGTCAGCGAGCAGTTCCATGACGGGCGCGCGAACATTCGGATTCAAATGCACGGGATACACCAACTCGACGTCAGCCTGCGCGTCGGCGATGTCGCGCAGCGCCAAGCATAAATCGCGGAATGACTGACCGAAACTCTCGCGTCGATGCGCCGTCACGATAATCATGCGGCGCGAAGCAGACGTTGCAGGCGAAGCAACCGCTTCGTCGCGTCGAACGCGATCGCGCATCCAGAATAGCGCGTCGATCACGGTGTTCCCCGTCGCGAAAATTGTCGTCGGTGTAATATTCTCCCGGATCAAATTCTCGCGGGCGGTCGCAGTCGGCACAAAGTGATAATCCGCGACCACGCTCGTCACGCGCCGATTGATTTCCTCGGGAAATGGCGCGTATTTGTTTGCGGTGCGCAACCCCGCTTCCACGTGCGCGACTTTCACGCCGTTGAGAAAAGCCGCCAGCGCCCCCGCCGTGACGCTCATGGTGTCGCCTTGCACGAGCACCAGGCTTGGCTTGTGATCCGCGATCGTCTGATTGAGTCGGATGATTGAGTTGCCCAGCAAATCCGCCGGCTGCTGCCCGCTTTTCATCAGATTCAGATCTACGTCCGGTGCGATGCCGAACGCTGCGCAGGCCGAGTCGAGCATGCCGCGATGTTGTCCGGTCGAGCAGAGCGTGTGGCGCAGGTGTGGATATTTCTTTCGCACGTGAAGCACAATCGGCGCGAGTTTGATGACCTCGGGCCGCGTTCCGAATACGAACATCCAGTGCGCCGTCGACGCATCGACAGTGGGATCAGGCATCATCGTACGCGCTCGATTCCACCGGCTTTTTCGCTGTTTCAGCGGCTTCCGGCGAATCCGCTGGCTGACCGCTTGTTACTTCTTCATATTCGTCGGCAATTTCCTGCGCCGGGCCGATTGCGCGGATCGTGCCGTGGTCGAGCCACATCGCGCGATCACAGCTTTCCCGCACCATTTTCAAACTGTGCGTCGCGAGGACGACGGTCTTGTCCGCATTGTGGAAGCGTTCCAGAATCGTGCCCGCTTTCTTGCGGAATGCCGCGTCCCCTACGCTGAGCACCTCATCGAGCAGCAGAATGTCAGGGTTGACGTGAATGGCGATCGAAAAGCCGAGCCGGCCGCGCATGCCCGCGGAATACGTGCGCGTCGGCGAGTCAATAAAATCCCCCAATTCGCTGAACTCGATGATTTCGTCCATCCGCGTATCGATTTCCCGTCGCGACAAGCCGAGAATCGAACCATTCAGATAAACATTCTCGCGTCCGCTCAGCCGCGGATTAAAGCCGACACCAAAGCTCAACAGGCAACTGACGCGTCCCTGCACCGTCACACTGCCGCGATCCGGCGGGCAGATTCCGGCGAGGGTTTTGAGGAAAGTGGTCTTCCCCGCGCCATTGTGACCGATCAGACCGATGGTTTCGCCGCGATGAATGCGAACATCGATCCCGCGCAGCGCCCAGAATTCCTTGCTCGCGCGTTCTGCGTCGCGATCGCGCCGGCGTCGCGCGAATTCAAACACGCGCACGAACGCTTCGCGGACAGTCTGCTCGCTGCGCTGACGTCGCATCCAGAAGCGCACCCAGACGCTGTCGGCGACAATCGCGGGTTGCGAACCGTTCGCGTCAGACATATTTCACGAAGTCCTTCTCGCCGCGACTGAAAATGGCAAAACCCACGACAAAGCTGAGCAAAGATACGAATACAAGATAAGGAAGGTAGTGGGGCATGCGGCCTTCGAGCAGGACGTCGCGGTGCCCTTCGAGGAATCCGGCGACCGGATTCAGCATGTAATACTTGAGAAGATCGGGATTGGTAATGCGGGCATGCGGTCCGCGAACGTAGTAAAAAATTGGCGAGATGTAAAAGAGCAGTCGAATCGCGATTGTGACAATATTTGCCGTATCCGCGTAGAACGCGCCGAGATGGGCCACAAAAAACGCCAGACCCGCGATAAACACGAGTTGCAACAACAATAAGAAGGGTACCCACAGCAAATTCGCCGACAGCGGTATCCGCATGCCTCCGCCGCTGTATTGGGCGATGACAATGACGACGAGCATCGCGACAATGCCCAGCATCAGGTCGTAGAACCGTGCGAGGCAGATCGCGATCGGAAAGATGGCTTTGGGAAAATTGATCTCGTGAATGAGTCCGCGATTCCCGCGGATGGTTGTGGCGGATTGACCAATCACGGAATCGAAAAACCGCCAATTCGTGATTCCGATAAAAAGGTACGCGAGGAAATGTCCGCGGTCGTCACCGCCGAGCTTCAAGAGCACGCTGAAGACGAAGTAATACACGACCAGATACATGAGCGGGTCGAGAATGCTCCAGAATTGTCCGAGCACTTTATCGCGGTGGCCGGCACGGAGCTGGCTGGTCGTCAGAAACCAGATCGTCTCGCGCCGAGCCCAGAGACGCTGGAGCCGCGTAAACAAACTCGCGGGCCTCGCGCTGGAAATGGCGATGTTGCTGGCGGGTGCAATGCTCATCAGTTCAATTCGATCGTCGGGATTATCGACCATTCCGGCGCTCATAGCCGTCCACCAAACGACTTCGATCGTTCGCGACCGACGTTCGGCGATGCCGGTGCCAGTATAGGAGAAGTTGCACACGGAGGCGCGTGGTCGGACTTGCCGGCGGAACCACGATCGGGTGCGTGCCCATCCCCCGGCGGGAGATCAACGAGGAAAATGTGCGAGGACCACGTCATGACCGAGTATTCTTCGATTTTTGCATTTTGAATGTCGTTTCGATTCCGCTATATTCGCGCATGTCGCGAAATTACCCACCGCGTCATGTCCATGCGGTCAATTCAAGGCACGCCGCATGAATGCTGGGCAGGGAGAGAAGCGTCGCGACGAATTGGGTCGAGGGGTCCATCCATTTCCACACATTCTGGGAGTCCATGCATGCATTGTTCCTTTCAGGAGGCGCCTTGTCGTGCCTCACGCCGCATGACATCGATCACATCAGCCGTTGTGATCTGCATCACCGCGGCGCTGGCCAGCGCGCAGCAGTCTGACAGCGCGCGTGCAACACGCGGTCAATTGCAATTGATCAGCGGTAATGTGAATGTGGCGCAGCAGGCGCCGGCGAATGCAGCGAGTCTCGCGAAGACGTTTGAGGCGGCAAATCGCAATTATTTTCTGATTCAGTTCTCC
>JBFWWY010000175.1:0-7004 GCA_050245935.1 Phycisphaerae bacterium
CCGAACAACACTGTCAGTATGCCATTAATGACACGTGCCGAGTTTCTCTTCCTTGGGTGGTGGACTTGGGGCGGTTCAGACGGTCGAGAAGCAGCCATTGTAAGCGCTACAGGATCGATCTTGTGCGCGGAGTTACTACCTGATGGCGTTACGCAAATTCCCGACTTCGCGCGAGGTTCGCGCTACGCAGCAAAATATCGTCCGTTGAACCAATACATCTACAACGGTATCGGCGACAGCGACCGCTACAACATGAAGCTTTTTGAATGCCCTTCCGACACGGGTTACCCGTTCGAAGAGGAAATCGACGATATGGACAATGAGGCCAAGCGCCAACGCATGTACGATTCTCGCGGCAATAGCTATCGAGGAAGCTTCTTCTGTTATTTGTCTCCCGCTAACATCAGTACTTCTCTGACGATGTCGCCCGCTGGCCATCGGCTGTCTTCCGTTCCCAACATCGGCGACTCGATTGCATTTGGCGAGCCTCTGTTCTTCAACATGGTGGGTCGCAATGGCAGCGCGTCAGATACGCCGAACCCGGTCAATCTGATTGGCTGGCACAAGCGGCCCAATACGGACAACGTCGCATTCCTCGATGGATCCGCTCGTGCTACCTATGCAGAACGGCTTATCTCGCCAGAACCCTCCGCGCAAGCTGATTTGAATGTCGCGAACATTACCTTGCTCGCGCGGGGCCCGAATTATCGGCTTGACGTTTACCCCAGCGGCGGGGCCGCGCTCGTAAAGGTCCGAGCGAGCTTTCCAACTTCGGCCTTCTTTGGCGGGATTCCGGGAACCGTAAATCAGTGGCCGAAGCAAGGCTTTCAAGATTTACTTATTCAGGACTGAATTAGTTGAGAAAGTAGCGGTAGGATTAAGACAGAGCGTCGGAATTCACCGGGGCCCTTCATGCATAATGGCATTGAAGGCAGAAACTCTAGTACGACAACGCGGGTTAGTGAGAATTCGGGATGCACTTTCTGCAATTGCCGAGTTTGATTCCGTGTTCGTGGTGTTGGCGGATTTTCCGCTTACGGTGAGAGTGGTGCGCTTTGGCGTTTCGTTGTTGCGTGCGACCGTTCGCGGAGCGATGCCGGCCGCATCCGCCAACGGCTCGACTCACTTGCGGCGGATATGCGAGAGTTGCCCGCGCACATAGCGTTGCAGATGTTCGCGACCTTCGCTCCGCGCAAAGCAATCCGCAAACTGCTTCAAGAACCGGTCCAGATCACTCCGCAGTCGTCCAATCCGTTGTGCATCCATGCAAAACCCTCAGCCTCATCGCTGAAGGGTTCATCGGCCAACCGCACTCAATTACTTGAGCATAACCCGCGTTGTCGTATTAGGCATATTCCTCGCCGGGCCGATGTGAATCTACTTGGTATTTGCCGCCTGCCAAGTTTGAAAAAAGTTGTCATACAATTCGTGGGAGCCGCGTGGGCTGTAGTGCCAACGCGACTCCTTTTTATTTATTCCCAACTAGCATCTTGCCTGGCATACACTTTTCTGCTGCCAAAGATACACGGTTTGTCCCGCACATCACCCCTGAACACGGCGAAAGTGAATCGCCATCTTGACTGCGCCGCCGGTCTACGGCGAAAATAGCGCCCAGTTACCCCGCGGCGCTGGAACGTCCCGAAGGAAATCACCGAGAAGCTCTTTATGACCATCTGGCTGTGGCTGGGGTTCAATGTCTTTGTGCTTCTGATGCTCGCGCTCGATCTTGGCGTCTTCAACCGCAAGGCACATGTCATCCGAATTCGCGAAGCCCTGATCTGGACCGCGGTCTGGGTCGCGATGGCGCTCGCGTTCAACGTCGGCGTGTACTTCCTGTACGAACACCACTGGCTGGGCATCGGTTTGGACGCGAACGATCCTGCGGCCGGCAAAGAAGCAGCTCTGGAGTTCTTTACCGGTTATCTGATCGAAAAATCGCTCAGCATCGACAACATCTTCGTGATCGCGCTGATCTTCTCGTATTTTCGGGTTCCCCCCGCCCAGCAGCATCGCGTCCTGTACTGGGGCATCCTGGGTGCGCTGGTGATGCGCGGAATCATGATCCTCGCGGGCGCGGTGCTGATCGAGCGGTTTGACTGGATCATCTACGTCTTCGGTGCGTTGCTGCTCATTACCGCGATCAAGCTGCTTTTTTCCAAGCACGAGGAAGTCCATCCGGACCGGAACCCCCTCGTTCGCCTGGCACGGCGAATCTATCCTGTCAGCCCCACCCACGAGGACGGCAAGTTCTTCACGCAAATCGATGGCAAGCGCGCGATGACGCCGCTGTTTCTCGCGCTGCTGATCGTCGAAAGCACGGATCTGCTCTTCGCGATCGATTCGATTCCCGCGATTTTTGCAGTGACGCATGACCCGTTTATTGTGTACACGTCCAACGTCTTTGCGATTCTCGGCTTGCGGTCGCTGTACTTCGCGCTGGCCGGCATTCTCGATATGTTTCGCTACCTCAAATACAGCCTGGTGTTCATTCTTGCATTTGTGGGCGTAAAAATGCTGCTGGAGCACCATGTGCCGATTTCGAAGTTCGTATCGCTGGCGGTTATCGCCGCGGCACTGGTAACGGGCGTTCTGGTGTCGCTCGTGCAATCGCGGCGCGATCCGGCGCGGGCGGCGGCCGGCCAGCAATAGCCTGCCCCCCACCGATGGTACCATTCGCTCGTGTCTGCGCTGCCGTCGCGGCACGCGGGAAAGTTCGACACGACCCTCGCGGCGTGACGGACGCATCGTGCGGTATCAATCCAAACGTAGCAGTACATGTTCGAGAATTTGCTGGAATTCTACGGTCGGCACAGAAGCATCGCGACGCATGGGGACGACAACTCTACTGGAACCGCGCTGGATGCTGTGGAAGTGCTGGTGACAGCCTCGCGGTACTTGCAGCCGAAACACGGAGCGCGACCGGCGACCACGTCGCACCAGATCCAACGTTGCTCATAATCGTATTTGTCGCGACTCCCATCAAAAAGCAATGCGCCGCGTAATTTCTTTTGGAGCGAAGTGCGATCGCGCAAACTTCTGGAAATGGGAAAATCGGTGCCGAAGCATCTCGCGCGACAAAGTGACGATCCGCGACCGACGGTGTCGTGCGAGCGAATAGACGGTGACAATCGTAAGAACTGCAACTGCAATTCAACAACTTAGACTGGGCATTCGATTCGCGATTCGCGGATGATCAGTGCTTTTTGAACGCGTTGACAAGCCATCGTTGTCACACTGGACATTCGTGCCGATGGCGCGAATGCGCAATTGCAAACATCCCCACATCCTCGCCACCCTTTCGTCAAATCTCTTCCGCTTTGGGTTCAATGATCGACGCTTTGCGTGGGCATCGAAGCCCCTTGTCCCGCAGCGCATAAAGAACGACGCCGGCCCTCGCGAGAGGAACCGGCGTCGTACGATTTCAACAGACTGGTGAATTCGATTCAGCGGATGACGGAATGATATCCGTCATCCCACTGAAGGACTGAATTCACTTACTGGCAACCGCCGCCCGTCACAGCATTGACGAACGGTCCAATGTCCGAAACGGAGACGACAGTGTCGCCGTTGACGTCATTGGCACAGGTGAAGTCACACGAAGCCATGCCGCCCGGATGCGCTGCATTCCAAGCTGCTTCGCCTTGTGCAACTGCGGTCACGAAGAAGCCGATGTCGGATACCGATACTACGCCGTCGCAGTTCGAATCGGCACAGACGGTTCCTGCACACGGATCGCCGCCACCACTGGTGACCGACAACGAGTACGGGCTACCACAGGTTTCCTGGGCCGGAGGCGTCAGGAACCACGAGTAGGAGTTGAAGTCAGCACCGACGAACATCGCGTAGTTACCCGCTTCGAGGTCCGTAACGGTGAGCGTTACGTCTGCACACTGGAAGATCTGGAATCCGAAGATCGCCGGATCGTCGCAGCCCATCGGACCATCAAGCGGCTGGAGGAACCACAGCGCTTCGAATTCAGCCTGGAGGGTGAAGTCGTAGTCGCCGGTGGTCGGGATGTTGATCTGCCACCAGTCGATGTCGCGCGTTGCGGTTACGCCGCCCATGCCATCCGGAACCTGTACGAGGCGAGTCGTACCGCAAACCGGATTGTCAAGGGTCATCGGCGAGAACGGACCAACAGGATCAACCGAGCAACCGCTGTTGAGCTGCGCGGCAACACCGCAGTCCCCTTCACCTTCCGTGCTTACACAGCTATACGTGCAGGCATCGTTGCAGGTGATGCTGAGGCGGTAACGGCCGCCATTCGGGCATTCCGGCGGAAGTGCCGTTTGATTGGCGAAGTCGTACGCGACCAAAGCCGTGTAACGTGCCGGAGACAGAACGAGCGAGAAGAACGTGCTTCCCGGGGGAAGACCGTCGCCTGCCGCTGTCGGGGTGACGTTGAAGCCGCCGTCGCAAGCCGGAACACCGGTCTGCGTCATGCGCCACTGCAGACGCCACAGCAACGGATTGCCTTCGGCCATCTGGTTGTTGAGTTCGATCAATACTTCGGTTTCCGATGCGATCGTGAAGTGGTACCAGTCGAGGTCACGGGTACCGCCGTCGAATGCGGTGATACCGCAAACGGTCTGGTCGCAACCGATGACCGAGAAGTCCGTACCCGCAGCACCACCGGTGCAACCGCTGTTGACGAGGTCGACGCCGAGAATCGTGCAGTCTTCATTCATACCTTCGAGACCGTCGAGGTCATTCGGGTCTTCAAAGACGCACTCGGGGCACGGACCAACATCAGCACAGGTGGATTCGCGACCGTTGTATGCGCCCCCGGAATTGATGCAGCTCTGACGCGAAATGCCGTCGGAGCAGCTACCGTCCTGATTGCAGCATGCGCCACCGCAGGTTGCGCCGGCACAAACGGAATCATCACCGAGGTACTCGCCGCCGGCGGAAATGCAATCCGCTTCGGTCTGGGCGTCAACGCAAGCGTTGTTCGCACCACAGCAGGCACCCAATGCACACTCGTCGCAGGTAACTTCGAGGACATAGTCAACGCAGCCGATACCGCTACGCTGCGCATCGCCATTGGCATCAACCGGTGCGATACGAATCGCAGCCGCGTTTCCACCAACCAAGCAAGCGGTCGCACAGACGAGCTCGCCGGGTGCGCCGACTTCGCCGATACCCGGAACAACACCCCAGCAGGGGTCGATACCCGGGTTGAGGGGCCAGAACTGAACCTGCGGGAAGAACTGAGCCGTCACGCAAGCGGTGTACTCAGTCGTTTCGACCGGCGTGAACAAGTACCAGTCGGTGTCGCGGTTGCTCATGTTACGATCGTCCGCACTGGACTGACCGCAAACGACAGCACCGCAGCCGTCGCCACCCAAGTTCTGGAAAGCGCTGGACGGGCTTGCGCAACCGGCATTGAAGTTGTCCGGCGCGGGCTGACCGCACTGAACACCGTCGTTGTCGATGATCGAACCCGGCGGGCAAGCCGGAGCCGCTACGCAGGTTCCGTTCATGATGGCATCGGCGCAAAGGCTGTCCTGGCCAAGCCAGACACCGCCTGCGTCGAAGCACTCGTCGTCCGTCAGGTCCGGCGTACAGGCATTGGCACCGGTGCAGCAGGCACCGAGAACTGCGCCGCACGTCAATTCGATGGTGTACTCACCAACGTCGCCGCCGCCCCACGCTGCTACATCGAGCAGATAGGTGTCATTGATTGTCAATCCTTCGACGGTCATGCCGGAAAGGAAGGTCGACGGACCGCAAGGCAAGTCGTCGTTGCAAGCAATTTCCGTGAAGTTGCCGCAGGTACCGTCCAGCAACAGCAACATCGAGTCGTTCCCGGCAGAATTGCAGGTCGACAAGGTGATTGCGGTGTCGGTGGGCGTAATCGAGTACCAGACACTGCCTGAACCCTGACCCGGAGTCGTTTGCAACTGGCAGGTAAAAATGGGGTCGTTCGGCTCGGTGGTCGCGCCGGAGTTGTTTACAACCATCGTGCTGTTGCAGGGGAAAGCCGTTGCATTGGCACAGTTGTCGTTGGGTACGCCGCCGAGCTCAATATTGATCGGCTGCTCGCTCTGAACTTTCAGTGGGCCGTCGGTGCTCTCCGCACCGATACCCTGGGTGATCGCCTGTGCATTCGCGTCCTGTGCGAAATTACGCATCGCATCATTCGGTGCAGCTCCCAGCGCGAAGCTACAGAATGTCAGACTACACAGACCCGATAGAAGCTTCCTCATCATTCGCCTCCAAACATAAAAAGAAATGGAATCTCGCCTCGCATTCGCGGAAACGTCATCCCTGCCCCCGCGCAATGCGATCTCGTCTTTACAAAGACCGGGCATCCACATTGTTGCCGATCCGTCACCCAAAATTCAAGCCTGTTATACCCCAAATTCGGGGAGTTGTCAGTTTCGGTCACGACACCGACATTTATCGGACATTTAATCCGCGGAACCCATTATTAAGTCGTTGCCGATTCTGGGTTTGCGGCTCCGTCTGATAACTCTTGATCAGATTTGACCGCAGGTCGAACCACGACCTCACTTGAACGCGTAAACGTCATACCGTTCGCTTCGACCCGCGCGAATACAATGCGATCAATTCTCGGGCGTGACGCGCCATGGTGAGATCGTCAGATCGGGAAAGACGGCCGGGATCCATCCGGCTCGCGGCGCGGATCGCCGCGGTCAGCTCCGAAATGGAATCCGGATCGGAGATCACCGCACCGTCGATCCCGTCACGGATACATTCGGCGGCACCGTTCCATTTCGTCGTAACCACCGGAATGCCGAACTGGAGGGCCTCTAAGACAACGCGGCTGCAGGGGTCATACCATGTCGGGTGACAGAGAAGCGTGGAAACGGCAAAAAGCTCCGAAACGGGAAACCGACTTCCCAGAAACGCGACACGCTCCCCCACGCCCAGTTGTTTCGCCATCCGAACGTAGGGTGTTTGCCGGCCATTGCCCGCAATCAGAAGACACGCGGAGGGGGAACCCATTGCGATGGCGCGCAATAGCGGCCCCAACCCTT
>JBFWWY010000176.1:0-6965 GCA_050245935.1 Phycisphaerae bacterium
CTTCCTTTGAATCCGCGACATGCAGCGACGCGGACTTGGTGTTGCGCTTTGCGCTCACCGTTTTTTTGAGAATTGACCACAGGTTCTGGTTTTCGCAACCATCGGCGACGCGCCACACGGACATCGCGACGACCAAAGGTCCCAGCGTGGGCCCGTAACCTGCTTCATCAATCCCGGCAATGATCGGCATATCAAACGTTCAATACGTAGAAGATAACGGTGAACACAACATCCGCCGCAATCAAAGAAACGATACTGTGTACCACGGTTCGCGTCGTCGCTTCGCCAACGCCGGCGGCGCCGCCTTTGACGTTGAGTCCGAGATAGCAGGCCAGCGTTGAAATGATCACGCCGAAGACCGCGCCTTTGATCAGCCCGGTGGTGTAATCCGATGTTTTCAACGCAAGTCGCGTGCCCTCCACATACTCGTAGAAACTCAGATCCAGCACGTACATGCCGGTCACTAGGCCGCCCAACAGGCCGAAAACGTCCGCGATAATTGTGAGCCCGATCATCATGACCGTCGTGGCAATCACGCGCGGAATGACCAGGAATTTGACCGGATCGAGCGCGTGTGCGCGAAGCGCCTTGATTTCCTCCCCTTCCACCATCGCGCCGATTTCGGCGGCGATGGAAGCGCCGGCAAAGCCGCTCAAAATGACCGCGGTAATCAGCGGCCCGAGTTCGCGAAAAACCGCCAGACCGACAACGTCCGCAACGCGATTGAGTTGTCCGTAGGATTCCAGCGTCGGTGCGAGGTTCAGGGCGAGAATCAAGCCGATGAACATCTGGACGAGCATCACGATCGGCACACTCTTAACGCCGAACCGAACCATCTGCGTTACAAATGGCGCGAGATGCAGGCGGCCGCCTTCGCGGCTGACAAAGCCCGTGGTGGTTTTCTTGATGACGTCGTAGAGAAGTCGGCAGATCCCGCCGAGATAGATGATGCTCTCAATCAGTCGAGAGATCGCTTCGCGAATCAGCCCGCCGATCGCCTCGGGAATCGGCCTGAGAATGGCAGCCGCGAGATTTCGCGTAGGACCGCGCGCGCTCATAGGGACTCGGCTGTTTTGGTATCTGCGGTGATCGGAAAGAACTTGTCGAGCTGCGTAATTTCGAGCACGTTCATCACGCGCGCCTGAACTTTTGCCAGAATTAATTTCGCGCCGCGCCGCTCCAGTTTTCGTTTGAGCTCGACAAGGGTGCCGACACCCGACGAATCGACGTACGTCACATCTGCAAGATCAAAAATAAATCGCTTCGCGCCGTTCTCGACTTCCGCCAGCATGGCTTCGCGCAAACGCGGCGAAGACTGCAAATCAATTTCGCCGCGGAGGGCTACAATAAAGTTTTCACCGCTTCGCTGAGGAAAGATCGAAAGTCCTGGGATCTCATTTGCCATAAATAAGCGATCTCAATTTACGATTCGGAGGTTTTTGCAAAATGCGTCAGATATTTGCGCATCACCAGTCGCATCCCACCGCCGTCCGCATGCTTGAATGCGGCATAGGACATCATCGCATGGATTAAATGCACGCCGAGGCCCCCGGGTCGAATATCGTTCAGATCGCGGCCGCAGATTTTGGATAAGTCCACCTGTTTGCCGTAGTCGCGGACGTTGATTTCGATGCCGGCACCCTGGTGCGAATCCACAAAGCGCTCTGCCTGAAACTCAATCGGCATGTCCGGCTTCCCGTCATAGCCGTGACGAATGACGTTGGTGAGCGCCTCATCGACGGCGAGAACGATCTCGGCAACCTGAATATCATTCCATTCCTGCGTCGCGAGCCAATTGCGCAGCGCTTCCCGAACTACCGTCAGGTCTTCAGGATTGCTTTTCACATTGACCTGCAGCGGCTTCAAGGCGTTTCTCCATCCGCCACGTCATCCGACGGCTCTCGCGCTCCCCCGACCGTGACACGCCCCTCGCGCAGTGCGTCGCGCCACGCATTGATGCTCGATTCACGATCAGGCTCCGGAGCATAATATCGGTAGCCGTAATCCTCGCCACACATCCGGCGCAGTGCGAGAATCGCATACATCCGCACGGCGCGGTCCGGATCTTCGAGCATCCCGACCAATGCATGCACACTATTCAGATCGCCTTGCTTCTCGAGTTCGACAATCGCGGTCGAACGGACGACCGGACTGGAAGAATTGAGCGCTTCGCGACGCTTTGCGTCGGATTGACACCCCGAGCCGATGCAACTCCACGCCAATACGCACAGAATCACGCAATGTCCGCGCCACGAAAACACCGGTGCACAGCGCAACGGCGTTCCCGCTTTGGAAATGCCGCGTGCAGCAGGAGCGACGGCGCACCCGTCTGCGCGATTGCGATGGATTCGAGTTTCCAGCATGGCGGGCGATTATAGGTGGAATTCGCGGGCGAATGTACCGCACGATCATAGGTTTCGCGGATCGACAAAAAGAGACGCAATTTCCGCAGGGGCCAGCGATTCCAGCGAATCGACGACACGGTGCGCCGCACCCACCCGCGCCGGCGGACCCACTCCGATCACCCGCATCCCAGCCGCCAGTCCCGCCGCTACGCCGCTCTCCGCGTCTTCGACGACGACACATTCTTCCGGCGAAACGCGGATGCGTCGCGCGGCTTCGAGAAACAGGTCCGGCGCCGGTTTGAGATTCGTGACGTCATTGGCGGAAACAATCGCCGCGAAACTGTCGGCGAGCGCGAGTTTTTCGAGCACAAGCTGCACATTCCGGCTCGATGATGCGACCGCGAGCGGGATAGCAAGCGCGCGTAACGCGTCAATCAGCCGCGTGACGCCGGGCAGGCGATCCTTCTCACCGAGCGCCATGACGAGTTCTTCGAATCGCGCCTGCTTCCGCGCTTTGATCCGCTCGCGCTCCGTCATCGGCGTTTCGCAAAAGTCTGATCCGAGAAATCGCCGCAAGCTCGCGTCGCGCCCGAGGCCGCGCATCGGCTCGTAGTCCGCTGCTGTAAACGACCTGCCGAGTTCGCGTGCGACGTCGATCCAGCTCTGACAATGCAGCACGGCGGTGTCCGCCAGCACGCCGTCCATATCAAAAATGACGGCGAAACGCGGCGGCTGTTGATTGCCGTCAGGCACGCCGCTCATTTACGCGGGCCGGCGCGACTGCGCCACGCGGAAGCGATTGCTGACAAAAGCGTCGTCGCAAAGCGTCGCGTTGCCCGCCGGGTTGCAGCCGCACACGTGATAATCGCTGTACGCCGCCGACTGATTGACATAGATCGGCCCGGTCAGATTGCACGACAGCGCAACGCCGGCCTCGGCCATCGCGTCTTCCGCCGCGCTCAACACCGCCTCGTCTGTCGAGTACACGCCGCAGGTGATCGCGCCGCATTCTTCTGCGGCTTTGCGGGCGAGATCGATCGATTGTTGCGTGCTGTCGGTTTTTACCACGCACGCGATCGGGCCGAACAGCTCCTGCATAAAATGCTTTTCGTCTTTGGCATCGACCTGAAGCAACAAGGGCGAGTGCACGCGCGCGTTGGGGAAGGTCTCGTTGCTCATCTTTGCGCTCTCGCGCAGCACTTTGCCGCCGTCGTTGCGCGCCGCGTCGATTCGGGCGGCGGTCTTCTCGTTCTGAATTGCGCCGAGAATCTCGTTTGCCCGCGCCGGATCGGACAAAAGCCAATCGACCGCTTTCACGATCGCGGCGCATGTGTCGTCAAATGAAAGTTTTTCGCCGCCGACGCGAATGCCGTCCTTGGGAATGAACAAATTCTGCGGCGTCGTACACATCTGCCCCGAATAGAGCGACAGCGAAAACGCGAGATTGCCGGTGAATGCTTTCAGATCGTCGATGCTGTCGATGATTGTCGAATTGACACCCGCTTTCTCGGTGAAGACCGCTTTGTCGCCGGCGTGTTGCTCAATCCAGTTGCCGAATTCGGAGCCTCCCGTGTAATCGATGATCGCGACGTCGGGATGCTCGACGAGCTTCTTCGTCAGAGGGTCTTTCGCGTCGTCCGCGAGCAACGTCACCAGACTCGGCTCGAAACCGCTTTCCTTCAATACTTCCTGCGCGACTTCGACCGTGATCGCGAGCGGCAGAACCGCGCCAGGGTGCGGCTTGACGATGACGGCGTTGCCGGTCGCGAGGCTCGCGAAAAACGCGGGATAGCTGTTCCACGTCGGAAATGTCGAGCAGCCAATGACCGCCGCCACGCCGCGCGGGATGATGCGATAGTGCTTTTTAAGGGTGATGGAATCGGTCTTGCTGACCTGCTTCGTCCAGGAGGTCGTTTCCGGTACGCGTTTCATTGCTTCGTATGCATACGCGACCGCTTCGAGACCGCGATCCTGCGCGTGCGGTCCGCCGGCCTGAAACGCCATCATGAATCCCTGCCCGGTCGTGTGCATCACCGCGAACGCGAGTTCGAAGCTGCGCGCGTTCAGGCGTTTGAGGATTTCGAGGCAGACGCCGACGCGCGTTTCCACGCTCGCGTCACGCCACTTCGGCATCGCGGCTTTTGCGGCTTTCACCGCGTCGTCGACGCTCAGTTTGGGATATTTCACGTTAAGGTCAACGCCGTAAGGCGACTTCTCGTCGCCGACGGTGCCGCTGCCGCCGGGCTGGAGGTTGTACGTGTGGCCCGAGCGTTCGCGAAACGCCTTGAGTCCATCGTCCTTCGCGGTTTCGCCGTAGATTTTGCCGCTGGGCACCTCGGGAAACGCGCTGAAATATTCGCGCGTTTTGATGGCGTTGGTGGCTTTGTCGAGTGTTTCGCGGTGTTTGTCGAATAATGCCTGGCTCACAAGTCGCCCCTCGTGCGGATTTCGGTTGAGTTTGGTCGCCGATACGTGTTGCAATGAGGATAGTACAGCGCGAATCGCGCGCGAGGTAGTGAGAGCAGCGCCCGACCGCACCGCGGCTTTTTTGCTGCGTTTATCTTTGTGGGAGTCCGAGGCTCCTGCCGAGTTCTTAACAAGCGAAAATCGATCTGGGAAATGAAAATGAATTTCGGGGTTGGCGCGGTGTTGCAGCCAACGTGTGCAAATTCGCGTCACGACGCCAACGATCCCAATTTGAACGCTTTGCGGATCACCGCACCAACGGTTGGTCGCGTGATCACACTCTATGCACTCGTCAGCAGCGCCACAAAATCCCCAATATCGCTCACCGTTATCGCGCCATCGGCGTTTGTGTCGGCATTGAGGATTTCGCAGTCGGGTTGATCGAGGTGATAAACCTCCGGCGTCGTAATTGCTTTGATGAACCAACCAATATCGCTCACCGTCAGCGCGCCGTCGCAATTCATGTCCGCTAGCCGTACGACGACCAAGTCGAGACTTATTTCTGACGAAGTATCCGCACGGATCGTGAGCGATTTATCGCTAAAATCGGCTGCATCGAACGCGGTGAATGATCCGTTGATCGTTTGAGCATTTAAAATTGTGAAACGATCTCCAACAACCGGCTGGAATTCGTTCAGGGCAACTGCGCGCAGTGTGCCGCCAACGTAGGCCGTAGTTCCCACCTGAATAAAATCATGCTCGATACCGGCTGCGTATCCTCCAAGTTGAACAACAGTCACGCACGACGAATCAAATGCCGGGGTCCCACTTAAATAGTTCAACGTTCCCGGCGCGCCGGCATTCTTGAGAGTGACTCCGCTAAAAGGCGGGGGTGCAGGAGGTATCGGATTCGGTGTTGTGATCGTCGTTCCCGATGAATAGCTCAATACACCACCAACGAGCGTGCTGCTTCCTGTTGTGAAGCTTGCGGGATTATCGAGGAAGATTTCGCCACCAGTATTATCGAATTGACTACCGGTAAAACTCACATGAACAGATTGGGAAAATTTCATTGTGCCACGATTGAGTGATGGGCCGAGCGAGAAGCGAAAAAATCCGCGCGTGATGTCAAGTTCGCCAAAATTCTTAAAGGCACCGGCAATCGCAGTCGTCCCGCCACTTGTTTCTGCTGTTCTAAGAATCTGGCCGGAACCGAGTTCAAAATAAGATCCCGCGCCATTGACTTGAATCGTCTTTGATCCCGTGCCACACAATTCCACAATTCCATCCCCTTGAATAGAGAATTGTGCTTCGACGCGGACCAACGGGGCCACGCTGGGAGCGATACCGATACAAATCTTCCCCTCGTTGATGATGACGCCGGCGGGATTATGCCCGCCCCGTCCAAAATGCAACTGTGTGGGCGATTCGATCGTTAAGGGTTCGAGTACCGCATCAAATAATATTGACGTGAAGGTCGATAGCTCGATTACGCCGTCGCCCCCGAATACACCGCCTGCCACGAGTTCGGCACCCATTTGCCCAATCAACACATGTCCGCCGTTCCAGCTTTCGATTCGACCATTCCGATTGTCCAGGTCGTTTTCGATCCTGATCTGACCGCCGTCCCGAGCAGCAATTACGCCTTGATTGATGACAGAAGACTCACGAAAACGGAATTGACCGGATTGTGCCTCAATGGTGCCGAAATTGTTAACCGTCAAGCATTCAATTCGCGGGCCGAAATCAACGTTGTCTGACTGAGTTGTGAGTATCTGGTCAGCGGAAATCGTCAACGTGTCAGTTTGAGAACTTAGATGGGCACCACGGATGTATCCAAGGTTGCTTACGTGCACTGTCCCTAAACCAGCAAACTCGACGGCAGTGTCAACGCTGAGAAAACCACTGGAGACAACAATTTCACCGGCATTGTTGATAACGTTGGCCAAACGAGCGGAGCCACTGCCATCTACTAGAAATCGATCGTTCTCATCAATGGTCAAGCCGTCAAGGTCGGCATACCAAAGGCCCAAACTCACACTTGACGATACCAAATTCCCTCCGTCGATATATACAGTTGCCCCACTCGTCGGAACCACTCCTTCCAGCCAGTTGAAACGATTGTTCCACGCTCCATCGCCCCCGATCCAGGTGAATTCGTCAGCCAATGAAGTTGTAGCAGAAACGATCAGAACCCCGCAAAAAATCACGCGA
>JBFWWY010000177.1:0-6962 GCA_050245935.1 Phycisphaerae bacterium
GTGCGCGGATGACGCGACCCGATTGTTTTTTCGGTCCGCTCAATCGCTTCCTCAATGATCGCCATCGCTTGTTTCGCATCCCCGCGCTTCAGTGCGAGATGGGCCACCAATGCGGTAACGCGCCCCGGCGAAGCCTCGGCTCCCAAACTGCGATCCCGCGCCGACGCAAGTCGATTGGCCAACATCTCGACTGTCGCGAGATCGTTGGAGCGGAGTGCCGACCAGGAAAGTCGTCGCATGGTGTTGATGGTGTCCGGATGGCCGAGACCGAGTACCTTTTCCTGACCGGCCAGTGCTTGCAGATAGTAACGCTGCGCCGTTTCTTCATCGCCAAGTGACGTTGTCGCCCGCCCCAGATAGAACAGTAGCTCCAGTGTAATGGGCCGATCCGGTCCATAGGCCCGCGTCGCAATGTCGATCGCTTCGGTCAAATTCTTTTGCGCCAGCCAGAATTGGCCGGACTTCCACTGCGCCCCCGCGAGTTGGCGCCGACAATGCAGCACCGTCGCACTGGATTCTTCTCGATCGACTTCGGCAATCGCCAACGCCTGCTCATAACTTGCGATTGCCGCCGCGAACTGAAGCTGGACCTCGTGAATTCCGCCTTTTGCCTGAAAATAATGAAGTTGAAACTGCGGATCGTCCGGTGCGATGGCGAGATACTCTTCCAGTAACTGCAGGGCGCGGTCGTAATTGCCGCCGCGCGCAACCAGATTCTCCTCCAGGCGCAGCGCCCGCAGCACCAGCGGATCGCGCCGACCAAATTCGCGCTCGCCCACGCGAAGAACGTCGCGCAGCAGGTCCCGCGGCTTCAAACCAACTTCACGCGCCGCGATCGCCGAACCGGCGAGCGAAATCATTGCATGCAGGGTTTCCCGCGACTCGTCGCCGAGTTGTGCGCGATACAGACGATAGGCAGCAACGATGTGCGGCGACGCAGCAGCATTTTCGCCCAGCTCGGCAAACAGCTCCCCGACGCGACGGTGCAGTTCCGCACGTACGAGCGGATCCTCGTCCAGCGAATTCTTAAGCCGGCGCGACGCACGCTCCAGCATGTCATCAAACACCCGATCGCGACCCAGATCATTGGGATTCAAGGTGCCGAAAGTTTCCGTCAGGAACCCCGCGACGGCTTTAGCCCGGCGCGTCTGCTCGTCGGCGATCTGTCGCTGCGACTCCGAGAGCCGCAGCGCTTGCTCCGCCCGATCGCGATGAACGATCGCAACATGCTCCGCGCGAACCGCCCGCACAGCCTGCAGACTGGCAGCGACAAGCCCCGCAGTCAGACAAAGGATCGTCGCGACAACGCCGCCCACCAGCGCGCGATTACGCCGGGCGAACTTCGATACCAGATACCAGGTTCCCGGACGCCGTGCCACGATGGGCCGATGCTCCAGAAACCGCCGGATGTCCGCCGCGAGCGCCGCGGGAGAAGCATACCGACTCGCCGGATCGCGCGCGATCGCCGTCGCGACGATGGTCGAAACATCGCCGCGGAGGGCACGATTGAGCGAGGTTGCCGGCGTCGGATCCTCATTGCGGACGACATGTATCGCGTCTGCGATATCGCCGTTGGAAAAGTCGTACGGCAACCGGCCCGTAAGCAATTCGTACATCACAACGCCGAGCGCATAAACGTCGGTACGCGCGTTGGGCAATGGCGCGTCAAATTCCAGTTGTTCGGGCGCCATATAGGGCACAGTTCCGCCTAGCCGCGCGTGAACGGATTCGTCGCCATCCTCCCGCTTTCCCTCCGAAAACCGCGCGATTCCGAAATCGAGCACTTTCGGTTGTGCCCCGGGTATTCTTCCCGCTGCGGCCAATACGTCGTTCTCATCAACTGCGTGTGTCGCCACCAGAATGTTCGCCGGCTTGATATCGCGGTGAATCACTCCCGCGCGGTGCGCATGTTGAATGGCATCGCACACCCGCGCGATCAGATCGAGGCGATCGGCGAGTGGCAGGTTCGCTTCATGCACGTAATCGCTGATTCGCTTGCCGGTCACCAGTTCCATGCAGATGTACGGCTGCGCGTCGAGATCAATCTCAAGGACACCGGCTTCATACACTTGTGCGATTCCCGGATGACACAGCCGCCCGAGAACTTCCGCTTCCGCTTCAAAACGCGCACGCGCGTGCGCTCCGGAGAGACCGGTCCGCAGCATCTTCAGCGCTACGCGTCGGCGTGGACGCTGCTGCCACGCCTCATACACGACACCCATGCCGCCGCGCCCGAGCTCCCGCACGATTTCAAATGGGCCGATGTTCTCCGGGAGGGTTCGGTCCTCGCTGAGCCGGTCCGAGTAAAGATGCCGGTCCAGCGACCGCAAGGCACCACCGGTGGCGAATGCGCCGGAATCATCGGCGGTCACCAGCAGCGATTCGACCGCCTTCTGCAACTCTCCGTCTTCTCCGCAAAGATCCGCAATGCGATGTCCGCGTTCTACGACCGGGAGGTCGAGAACTTCTGCCAAAATCTCGCTGATCCGTTGATGACTTGAGATTCTCACGCTGCCAACTCTTCGCTCAGCCAGGCCCGCGCCACCTTCCAGTCGGCTTTCACCGTGCGGGGAGAAAGGTCCAGAACGCGCGCGGTTTCTTCGACGCTCAGACCGCCGAAGAACCTTAATTCAACAATTTGTGCTTGTCGCGGGTTGACCGCCTCTAATTTTCCGAGCGCTTGATCGATCGAGTCCAGATCAGAATCAGCGGAAGAATCCGCCAGCGCGTCCAACGGAATCGCGACCGCGCGTGCACCCCGGCCGCGCTTGATTGCGTGTTTCGCGCGCGCGTGACTCACCAGCAGACACCGCATCAACTTCACTGCCCGATAAATACAACCTTGCGGATCATCGAGATCCAGCGAATCCGTAGCGATCAATCGCACCAGCGCTTCATGCACCAACGCAGTGGGTTGAAGGGTGTGATCAATGCGCTCGGACCGGAACAACTGGCGCGCGATGGCGCGCAATTTATTATAAATCACGCTTAGATCGGGACTTCCGATCTCAGCATGCGGCTGATCTGACGGTGATCGTTCCTGTTCGTCGCTCATGGTTCGAGATTCGTAGATTGCTTCCAGCGCGAGCATGTCGTCTTCCCTTTTCTGAAAAAGTTTGCGGGGAGAGCCCACAGAGAAGACGAAGCTGACATCGTCGCGGACTGAATATTTTCTTTCCGGCAGCCAATTCCATGCCGGCTTCGCTAAACCTGCACCCCTTCGACACTTCCTGCGCTTTGCTTGTTGACGGGTGACGCCGGACCGCTGGGAACCGGACACACGATCATCTTAACCACGACAAGGCCCGAACGGGAACGAAAAACAAGGAGACTTACAATGAAAAGATTGCTTATCGGGACGTTGGCATTCGGGATGCTCGGCCTCTTTTCCCAGGCACCGGCCGTTGCAGTCCCTCTCGGCAACGAGATTACGTATCAAGGCCTGCTCAATGACGGTGCCGACGTCGCCAACGGCGTCTACGACGTGCAATTCAGACTGTTCGATGCGGCGACCGGCGGCGTGCAAATCGGGGGCGTGAATACGTTCAGCGATATTCCCATTGTTGATGGCCTGCTCACCGTCGACCTCAACTTCGGTTCCACCGCCTTTACAAAAGACGCACGTTGGATCGAAGTTCGCATCCGTGACGGTGCCAGCGCGGGCGCTTACACCACGCTCACACCACGCCAGCCCGTCAAAGCAGCCCCCGTCGCGTTGCAGTCGTTGAAGGATGCGAACTGGAGCATCAGCGGCAGCAACATCAGCAACAGCAATACAGGAAACGTGGGCATCAATGAATCGCTGCCCATCGCCCAACTGCATGTGGTCGGCACCAGCGATCTCGGTGCGCAATTCAGCAGCGCCGATCTCTCAACCGAGCAGGTCGTGATCGAAGGCGGTCAGGCATGGCTCGGATTGTATTCCGACAACGTCGGCGCGCCGGGGTCAGGACTCACGCTCGGCGAAGTGGATACGTCGACGGGCGCGATGACGAAGTGGTCGCTCGTACAGCGTACAAGCGGCAATGGCGGAGACCTCAGCATCACCTACGGAAGCGACCCGACGCCGAACCTCAACGCGCGATATATGGAGATCGATCCGGACGGCGATGTCGGGTTCAGCACCTCACCCGCCGCGCGCATGCATGTGTACTATGAAGATCAATCATTCGATACCCCGCGCGTGCTGCGCTTGGAATCCTATCAGAATCCGGGATCGTTCGAGTTCCACAGTGCCCTCGACTTCAGCGGCACGGACATCGACGGTCGCAATCTCGACAACAACACCGGCGGATCGGTCCATATCAATCGCCAGACCAACGGGGATATCTCCATGGTGCGCGGCGGCGGTGCCGTGGGCATCGGGACGCAGCCGTTCACCGGCGCGCATCTGGAAGTCGAGAATACCTCCATCACGGGCTTCAGCAGTGCAAATGTCCAATTTGACGACGTGATCATTGAAGATGAAGCCAATGCATTTCTCGGTCTTTACAGCGATGATCAGGGCAATGTCGGCTCGGGAATCGTGTTCGGCGAAATCGGGACCGGTGCAAATCCGGACCACAAATGGGCCATGTATACCCGTACCACCGATAACGTCGGCGACCTCGTCATTACGTATGGCACCGACGTGAATCCCACCGCGAACGAAAAAATGTTCCAAGTCCACCGCGACGGAACGACGCAAGTCAAAGTGCTTGAAATCCTCGGTGCCGACGTCGCCGAACGATTCCCCTGCTCCGACGCCGCCGCCGAAGCCGGCGATGTGCTGATGATCGACGCAAACAACCCCGGGCAGCTTTGTCTTTCCAGCGGTGCGTACAACACCAAAGTCGCAGGTGTCGTGAGCGGCGCCGGAGACATTCCGGTCGGCGCAATTCTCGGCAACATGCCGGGCAACGAAGATTCGCCCGCCGTGGCACTCTCGGGTCGCGTCTGGGTCAAGTGCGACGCTTCGACAAACGCCATTGAAGTTGGTGATCTCATCACCACCGCCGAAAAGACCGGCCATGCGATGAAGGCCGTTGACCGCACAATGGCCGGCGGTGCCACCATCGGAAAAGCGATGACCTCGCTTCCCCAGGGTGAGATCGGCCTCGTGCTCGTACTCGTCAATCTTCAGTAACGAAATCGCGAACCCGCAGCGAAAGGCTGGATCGATGCGCACGATTCTGACAATCTCATTTGTGTCGCTTCTTGCGATTCACGCAGTCGCGGAACAAGTCGGCGGCACGCATTTGACGCGAACGTCACAGTCGCCCCCGCTTGCCAAGTGGCAGCGCGGCACGCTCAAAGCACCATCGCTGGCAAGCACGAAAATAATGCTTCCTCCAACGGTGCTGACCGCCGCGGCTGGCGACGACTCCACCGCCGGCATTGAAATTGTCGGCTATGTCGAGCCGGTGGACCCGGCGTTGGTCGCCTCTTGGCAATGGCAGCCGCGCAACCGGGGCGGCGAGATCGCAGCAGTGCGCTTGGCCTCTCCGGGAGCCTGCGGGCTTCGATTCCGCTTCACAGGACTGGAAGCTGCCTCCGAATTCGAAATCCGCTTCGCCAACAAGCAGCGCGACGTCGTGTACGGTCCTTTCGTCGCACCGCCGATCGACGAACGCGGCGGCTGGTGGAGCCCGACGGTGTGGGACGATGACGTTCACATCGAACTGTTCGCACCGCGCGGATGGCAGGAAGACATGACGCTGCCGCACATTACGGATGTTGCGTACATCCACGGCGGGGGTGACTGCAATACCACGCCCAGCCCGGTCGAACCGTGCGAGAACGATATCTCCTGCTTCCCTTCGTGGAAAAACAACGAAGGTCGCGCCGTCGCACTGTTTTACAATATTCGCGAGGGAGTTTGTGCCCGGTGGTCCGGAGCGCTACTGAATCGTGGCCCCGGCGATTTCAGTCCGCTCTTCATGACGAGTCGCTTCGCCGTCGGCACGCAAACCGAAGCCGCCAGCGTGGAGGTCTATTGGGACTACGAATCGTCAAGCTGCAATGGATCTGTCGCAGCGAATCCGTCGAATCAGCCGAGAAACGCTGGCGCGATTCGCGTCAAAGGACACCAAGATTCCGACTGGTCGTTGCTGGGCTTGCTCGATCCGCCGGCCGGGGCCAACCCGTTCTTTCTCGGTTGGAATTCCGGCGCGTGGTCCAGCGGCGAGGAGGCGACGACCGTCCACCATCCCGGCGGCTCGCACAAACGCATCAGCTTTGGCGATTCCGGCGTGACCGGTCAGACGCAGCTTTGCCTGTTCTCGCCGTTCATCGACTGCTTCACAGTGCGGCATCGTCGCATTCAACTGGACGATGGTCGGACCGAGATTGGGTCGACCGGCGCGCCGGTGATGGACAGCAATCGTCAAGTTCGGCTGGTGATTTCCGGACGCGAATCCGACTTCGGAATTGATTGCTCGGCAAACAACGAGCTTTCTTACGGGGGACGATTCGACCTCGCATTCGACAACCTGAAATTCGCATTGTCGGATACTTCCATCGCGAGTCCGGTCTTCGTCAGTCGGATCGCCATCGGCGATCCGAACAACGACGGCGGGACGGAGCAAGGCACCTCCGGCGCGCCATTCAATACGATTCACGAAGCATCCTTCGTCGTGCGCAGCGCCGACGTACTTCAAATCGTGCCAGGGCCCTACAACGAACGCTTCAAAATTTACCGGCCGATGAAGCTTGTCCGCCAGGGTTCGAGCGGCGTGGTGCGAATCGGCGACTAGCACGGAAATGGATCACGGACCTACAGGATCGTTCGGAACGAGCAACATAAGTCCAAAAAAACAGTCGATTTCTACACAGGAAATATACGATGAAAACTAAAACGAAACTCAGCAAAGTGCTGCCTTCGCTGCTGCTCTCGCTGGCAGCGATCGCGATCGCGCGCGCCGAGACGAAATACGAGCCGCGCGACCCCGCGCCGGCCGAACTCGAAGCAGGCATTGTCACAA
>JBFWWY010000178.1:0-6933 GCA_050245935.1 Phycisphaerae bacterium
TGGAACCGATTTACGACGAGTATCGCGTCGTGCCCGGCGACTCGCTTGCCGTCGCGATCCCCGATCTCCTCGGATTGGGTACGCCGTATGCCGCGTCGCTAGAGATCAACCCGCTCGGTGAAATTCGCATTCCTCAGCTTGGTAAAGTCCGCGTCACCGGGATGACTGAAGCGCAAATCGAAGACGAACTGCGTCAGAAACTTGTCGATGCGCAGATTTTGCCCGACCCCACCATTCAGGTGCAGTTGCAGAATCGGCGAAATCGTATTTACTCGATTATCGGAGCCGTCGCGGCGGCGGGACCATATCCGATTACGCGGCCTGACTTGCGGTTGCTGGATGCGATTGCCTTCGCGCGGGACATCGGGCCGGACATCAAGAAGCTATATATCATCCGGCGCATCGGCGACAGCCGTCCCTCCGGCGGCATGACGCGGGGGCAGGACAAGACGTTCGACGATGAAAAATGGTCGTTCGATGATGACACGTTTGCGCGCGATTCCGAAAACGCAACGTTTTCGACGAATTACGGTACCGACGAGCCGGGCCCAAAACGACGAAATCGTCTGGTTGATGATGAGTTCGACGCTTTTCTCAACGAAGATTTTGACAGCCCGCGTCCGCAAAGCAGCGGTGGATTTCAGTTTGAAACAACCGATGAATTAGGGGAGCAACGTCGCACGACGAAGCAGAATCTGGTGGACAGCTTCGAAAACACGACCAGCGAACCGTTCGACTGGAATGACGTACCGGAATTAGAGAATACGCAGCGGGTGATCGAAATCGACGTGAAATCACTGAAAAACGGCGATCCGCGGTATAATGTGGTCATTCGCGATCAGGATGTGATTCAGGTACCGGTGGATTCCGGCGTCTTTTACCTGATGGGGGAAATCAACCGACCCGGCGTGTTTGCCTTCGGTGGCCGCGAAGTGACGTTGAAGCAGGCGGTTGCCCTCGCCGGCGGTTTTGCCGCGCTGGCGTGGCCGTCGCGAAGCGAGATCGTTCGGCGTGAAGCCGGGACCGATAAGCAACTGACGATTCCGGTGAACCTTGACGCTGTTTTTGCCGGTCGCGAGGCGGATGTGATCCTGCGGCCGGACGATATTTTGAATGTGGGAACCCACGTGGCGGCTCCCTTCCTGTTCGTTTTGCGAAATTCGTTCCGATTTACGTACGGCTTCGGCTTTGTGTATGACCGGAACTTCGCTGACAAGGATGCGTTTTTCGCACAAACAAACCCCGCCAGCATTTCGCAGCAAAACGACTTGAGGCGTGGCTTGCCGTTCTAACGGCATGAGAAGATTGGAGCGATTCCGGAAGCGATGCATGCGACACTCCCAAGACGCGAGCCTTGGCGCATTCAATTCGACCGGATCGCGCAATTCAAAGCAGCGATTCTGACGTTCGCTTTCCTTTGGTTTTTCCTGCCGACAATCACAGGTCTGGTCGCGAAGTGGATCAAGGATCCGGATTGGTCCCACGGCGCGATTATTCCGTTCTTCAGCATTTTTCTCGTCAGTCAGAAATGGGACAAGATCAAACGCTGTCCACCGACGGGCGCGTGGTTGGGCCTGCCGATCGTTCTGATTTCGATGGCCTTTTACATTTTTAACTATACCCAGACCGGCCGAATGCTTGGGGCATTCTACCCGTACACCATGCTGCTTTGTCTGCTGGGTGTGATTATCCTCACCTGCGGCGTGCCAATCCTCCGGTACGTCTGGTTGCCCTGGGCGTACCTGCTCTTCGCGATCCCCCTCCCCAAAGGGGTGTATTACGCGCTGACTGATCCGTTGCGTCGCATAGGCGCGATTGTTGCGGCGGCCGTTCTCCCCGTTGTGCCGTATCTTCAGGTGGACCGTATCGGCCCGCAGTTGGAGTACGATTATCTGGGAAATACGGGAACCATCGGGCTTCATGACGCCTGCAGCGGCATGCGCAGTACCATCACCCTTTGCGCGTTGGGCGTTGCAATCGCGTATATTACGGATCGTCCGTGGTGGCATCGTTTCATCTTGATTGCAGCGTGTATTCCGATCGCAACGTTTTGCAATTTAATTCGCGTATTGACCACTTGTTTGCTGCATATCTTCGTCGATCCGAAGTATGCCGAGGGCACGTACCACACCATGCTCGGTCTCGCGGTATTGCTCCTGGCTTTTGGGATTTTCTCGGCGCTCGGCTGGTTGTTGAATAATCTCTTCGTCGATGCCGAATCGGACGAGAAAGCGTCACAGGCGGAAGCAGCCGGCTGATTTTTTTCAACGGTCGAGAATCATGAGCATACAGACACCCGACGTTTCCGATGCGACGCAGTTGCACCCCATGAATACAGCGACCCATACCCTCGAGAATGGACGCTTGCTGACGCCGCGCTACGTCGTGTGCCTGGTCGTGCTGATTGCAGGCGCGCTGGGGTACCGCGTCATGTTGCGATCGCTCGATATGCATCTGACCAAGGCGGCCGTGCCCCTCAAAAAGCCCTTTTATTCGGCGGACTGGACGGCGATGGAGCCGCGGTATCAGCAGCATCCGAATCCGCCGCGTCGGCCCTCGGAAGAAGAACTGGATCAGTTGGGAACCAAAGAGTTTCTGCTGTGGGGCCTCGTCGATAGCACGAAGGACAAATCAGATCGGGACAGTGTCGCGATCATTGCAGTGACCTACTACACGGGGGCACCCGACGTTGTTCCCCACGTTCCTGAGGAGTGCATGAGCGCCAACGGTTACGATCAGGTCGGCGCTTCGGAGGAAATCGAGATCGAAGTGCCGGGTATCGGCGCGCCGGATGATAAATTCAAAGTTCGCGTCGCAACCTTTGATGCACCGCTCACCGCGGCGGCTGCGGGCCAGCGCGAGCAGGCGGTGGTGATGTATTTCTTCCACTGCAACGGCGATTACTGCAATTCCCGGCGCGACGTGCGGATGCGGTTTATGGATCCGCGCGAGCGTTATGCGTATTTCTCCAAGATCGAGATCAAATTTACCAATTGGGACAGCAGCCTGTATGCGGATAAGGCGACTTCGATTGCAGCCTTGCCGCCGTTGCTCGCGCGCCTGATGCCGATGTTAATCAACGATCACTACCAGTGGGCGGAACTTCACGCGACCGATTCATCGCGTTCGTAAGGATTTTCGGAATGGCCAAAAGAAAAGTCGTCAACAAAACCGTCGTCGGGATGCTGACTGTTGCGGGCATGCTGATCAGCGTTGTCCTGGTCGGCATTGTCATCACCGTTCTTTCCAACAAAGATCCGGAGATCTGGGCGACCAAGGGCCGCGAGTACATGACGCAAGGCAAATACGAAGATGCGCAACGCATGTTCGGCCGCGCGTACGAGAACAGCAAAGACAGCCAGACGGGGAAAAAGGACGTCAACTATCTGCTCGAATACTCGCGTGCCGAACTGGCTGCGGGCGATGTCGGCAGGTCGTTCTCGAATCTCGCACAGGCCCACGCCATCAAGACTGACGACGTTGAAATCCTCAAGGAGATTATCTCCCGACTGTGGGAATTCCGCCGCTACTTCGGGGACCGCTACGCGCGGGAGGAACTCGAGTATTCAGGCAAACTGCTGGCACTCGAACCGGACAATGCAAGTGCGACCGCGCTGCGCGTCATCGCGCTGGCAGCAAATGCGAAGGAAAACAGGGAATACCTCGGTCAGGCACGCGAGCTGCTCGATCAGGCGAAGACGCGGTTTCCCGACAACTCCCGAGTCGCGCTCGCGGAACTGATGTTGAAAGAACGCGATTTGCGTCAGTCGCTCGAAGGCGTGACGGACCCGGACCAGGTCAAAGAAGCAACCGGCGAATTCCGCAAGCACATCCTCGAAGTCGGCGTGCCCGTCGTCCAGAAACATCCGGATGACATCTATCTCATGCGCATCGTCGTCGGCGAACTCGCAAACGGCGACAACGAAGCCGAAGCCGTTGACATTCTCGACCGCGCCGCAGCGGCCAAGCCGGATTCGCTTCAGGTCCTCGGGGAACGCGCCAAGTTCTACATCAGCCGTGCACAGGCGAAATTCAATGACGGCGACTTCGCCGCAGCATCGGCGGACGCTGATCGTGTGATCGAAGCCTCGAAAAAAGGTCTGGCCGAAGCGCCCGGCATGCTCGAATTTGTGTCCTACTGGGCGGGTGCGGAGTTGATCAAGGCAGGGGGCTTTGAAAAAGCCACAAAGGAAGATTTCGAAAAAACGCTCGAGATATTCGATTCACATTTTGAAAAGTCGCTTTCTCTCAAAGATCAGCACATCTGGTTCGCGCGTGCGGCGCTCGATCACATCCGCCTGATCCTGAGCGCGTTCAAGGTCGCGACGGTGTACGCGAGCCAAACCACCGACGAGGCACGCAAGCAGCGCGGCCAGGAGTGGATGAAGAAGTTTGTGGACCAGGCGGACAAGCGCTTTGCGCAGAATCCGATTGCCGATTTCATGCGCGGCCGGTACCACCTCGTGATCGGCGACAGCGCTAAAGCGACCACGGATTTCGAAAAAGCCGCCAAGAGCCGGCTCGAAGACCGCATGCTCTTTCTCCAGATCTTCCAGTCGCTGCCGTCGCACAATCTGGCGTTGCTGTATCGCGATCTCCGCCAGCCCGGCGAAGCACTCCGTTGGACGGAAGAGGCAACCGATCAATATGAGGAATTGAACGTCTCCGCGCCGCTCGATCTTCATCTGAATCGCGGCGAACTGCTCAACGAACTCGGGCGGGAGCGCGAAGCGCTCGACTTCCTCAACGCGGTGCGCAGCGTCTACAAGTTTGATCCCCGCATCGATCAGGTGCGCGCCCGCTCGTTGCAACTTCTCGGTCGCGGCGAGGAGGCCGAACAAGTTCTCGCCAAGCTTGGCAGCGACAGCACCAGCATTCGCTTTTCCAAAGCGGAAGCTGCGCTGGCCAATAAGGACTACGAAGCCGCGGAAGCGGAGCTGCGCGCCATCCTCGAAAGTGATCCGCCGCGACTGGAAGCCGTCCAGATGCTGTTGCGTATCTTCTCGGAAACGGATCGGAAGCCTGAAGGCGCAACCCTGATTGCTTCGGTGATGCCGCGTGCGACCGATCCGAATGCACGTCGCCAGCTTGAGGCGTGGAACATCATTCTCACGGAAGACGATCCGACGAAACGCGAGGAATTGCTCGAATCGATTGTGAAGGACGAGGCGGACCCGTTCCAGCGCGAAATCAATCTGTATCGCCTCGCCGCCATGAAAAACGACCTCGCGACCGCGCAGACGCATCTGGACGCCGCCGAAAAACTGAAGCCGAAGGATCGGCAGGTATTGGAGTTCCAGTTCGGACTCGCGGCGCAGCAAAAGGAATGGGATCGCGCGGAGAGCTATGTCAACAGACTCCGCGATATCAACGCGGACAATGCCGGCGGTTCGACATATCGCGGCGCGTTGGAAATGGCGAAAGGAAATCTCGAAGAGGCGCTGAAGTACTTCTATGATGCGGAAACGAAGCTGCCCAGCCTCTCCACGCTCAAGTTCAAGATCGCGCAGGCACACGCCGGCCTCGGCCAGACGGAACGCGCGCTCGAAGTCCTGAACGAGGCGATGAAAAGCAACCCGAAAGACGTCGCGGTGCGTCGGCTTTTGTACGCGTTGCTGCGCGAGCAGGGCAAGAATGAGGAAGCTGCCGAGCATCTGCGGGCCGCGGTGGCGATCGCCCCGAACGACCCCACTTTGAAGGCGGAGCGAGAGTTTCTCGAAGAAGAGGACGATCCGGCGGCGGGAATCAACCGCCGGTTGGCGCGGCTGAAGGAAAAGCCCGACGATGTCGAGAATATTCAGCGCATCGCGGAACTTGCGCTCAAGGCGCGCGATCTCGCCATCAAAGCCGGTCGCGCCGACAAGCGCGATGAAGCGATCGCGTTGGCTGAGAAAATGATCCAGCGCGGGCTCGAAGTGGATCCGGCGCATACACCCATGGTGAATTTCGCCCGCCGCTATTACGCGGAAACCGGAGAAGTCAACAAAGCCGAAGCCATCATTCGAAACTACGCCGCCAAGAGCGACAACCGCAACGGCCGACTCGGCGCGGAACTGATGCTCGCGGATCTCTACGAAAAAGTCGGGCAATATGAAAAGGTCGATCAGTCCTTTGCCCGGGCGCGGGAAGTCGTTTCCGGCGCTGACGAACCTGAAAAGCAGCGGCGGATGACGCTGATGCAACTGATGTTTACTGAACTTCAGTACAACGCGCGAATCGGCAGGGAGGATCGTTCGCTTGAGATCGCCGGCAAGATCAAGGAGATGGTCAACCGCGACGACGCCGACGAAGCTCGGTTTTACCGGCTGTCGCAGATTCAGTTGGCACGAAGCCTGCTCGCGCAGCGGAAAGCTGCCGAAGCCGAGCCCATCCTCACCGAATATCTGAAGCTCAATGCCAACGACACCAACGCCATCATGTTGCGTGCCGAGATGTGGCTGCAGCGCGGCGCGATGGAAAAATCCATTGACGATCTTTCAAAAGTGTTGGCCGAACAGCCCGACAATGTTCTGGTCCGGTTTACGCGCGGCGATCTGCTGATGCGCACCCGGCAATACACTTCGGCGCAACAGGACCTTCAGCGGGTCAAGACACAGGTCCTTGAGAGCAAAGACGCAGAACTGAAAGATCAGTTCTATCTGATGACGCTGTCCAAGCTGGCGACGCTCTTTGAAATCACCGAGCAATACGCGCAAGCCGAAACCGAATTGCGCGCCATGATCGACGATCTGGGTCGAAGTCTGGAGCAGCAGGTGGTTCAACAGGGCGTCGCGGACCGCTTGCTTCGACTTCTGAAACGCACGGACAAGCTCGACAAAGCCGAGCGTGTCTGCGCTGAGTTTATGGCCAAGTACCGTGAAGCCCCGTATTGGCCGTTCCAGCTCGGCCTGCTGCTAAATGAAGGCAAGAAATTTTCCGCTGCCGCCGACCGGT
>JBFWWY010000179.1:0-6891 GCA_050245935.1 Phycisphaerae bacterium
CCCCTCATGGACGGGAACGAAGACGAGGACGTGGACCTGCTCGACTACTCTATGATGCAGACAGCCGCATTCGAGCCAACGCCGACGTTGAATTTTGCCACCTGGGAATACACGCTGAATCTGGAGACCGGCGGCGGGATCGAGAGTGAGTCGAACACGGTGACCACGAGTGATGGAGCGACGATTGCGGTCACGTTGACTGCAGACGACCTGCTGATGCCCGGCACACCCACTTGGGTGACGGTGCCGGCAACGGTCGACGCGGGTGTACCGTTCGCGGTGGAAGTGGATCCTGCAGGGCTGAGCCCGGGAACGTATTTCGCACGCGTCTATGCGGCGGCAACCGGCTACGAAGGCAGTTCGTTCGCAATTACGTTGAACGTGACGGACCCGGTCGGCGAACAAACGATATTTGTCGACTTCGGGGACAACGCGCAACAAACCCCGGGGAATTACAACAATATCACGCCAACCGTAGGACTTGTCGAAAATGCAATCGATAGTGGCGGGATCGCTACGGGTGTGTCGTTTACCGTGACGGATGCATTCTGGCCGGGTTCGAACCAGAATGGCACCATGACGCCAACCGGAGACGCGGCGACGTTTGACCCGCAAGCGACGCGCGACAATTTGTTTGGGAACACCGTCGTTTTCGGCGGATTTACGGAGCCGACCGGTGCGGTAACCCTCGCAGGACTGAGCAGCGATCCGGGCGTCAGCTATACGTTTACGTTCTTCGCGGCGCGGCTGGGTGTGGGTGATAACCGTGAGACTGCATACAACATTGTCGGCGGCAACAGCGGCGTGGGATATTTGAACACGTCAAATAACACTACTCAGGTCGCTGTCGTTGCCAACATTACGCCGGATGCGAATGGGCAGATTGTTGTGAACGTGGGGCCGGGCCCCAACAACAACAACGCTTCGGGATTTTATTACATTGGCGCGATGAAGGTTGTTCGCAACGTGCCGTAGAGGCAGAGTCGAGGATCAACAAAATGAATGGTGGGTTTCGCTGTGCTCTACCCGCCTTACAACCACTCCCCTCGTAAAGAGAATCCCCAGCGGGATTACCCCTGCGATTCGATGATTCGCAGGTCGTGGCGGGGGAGTTGTTTCATGAATGCGTCGGTGGGGAGGCAGCGTTCCGGAGTGTGCGCGCCGGGTTGGATTTCGCCGGTGGCCTTCATGTGTGCAACGATTGCGGTGGGGAAGCCGGTGGTGCGTTCCATCGCGGTGAAGCCGGTGGCTTCGTCGTGGCGGTCGAAGAGGTCGTAGCGGCGCGTTTGTTGTCGGCCGTCCTTGACGCCGGTGACGGTGACGGTCAAGACGGTCATATCGCGGACTTCGGGGAAGCGCAGCTTTTCTTCCAGCAGGGCACGATTGACGGCTTTGGGTCGCAGCGATTCGCCGTTTTCGCGCGGCACTTCCTCATCGAACATGGCAAGATCCATCATCGCTTTGACAATCGCGAAGTGTCCTGGATAACGCAGCGTCTTGTAGTCGTAATCGCGGATTTTGCCGCGAAATGTTTCGGCGCAGGTACTGGTGCCGCCGGAGGTGATCGCGGCTTCGAGATGCAGCGTCGCGCGATCGGGTGGGGCGGCTTCGAAGCGCGAAAGATCGAACGCGACGGATTCGAGCTCGGTCAGCGCAGGGATTAGCGTCGGCGCGCCGTCGCGCAGAAATTCGCCGTAGCCGCTGTATTCATTGATCAATCCCTGAAAATTGAACAGCAGCTTGTAGCCGAGCGGGCCCACGGGCGTTTCAGGCAGACCGCCGCAGCGGATGTGCGCGGCGTGCGCTTCGTCGAATTGCGCGATGCCGTGTGCGGCGAGGATGTTGCCGAGTCCGGGCGCGAGGCCGCAGTCGGGGACGATGCTGACGTTTGCGGCTTTCGCGGCTTCGTCGTGTGCGAGTTGCGTGCGGACGATTTCGGTGTTGCCGCCGAGATCGCAGAAAGACGCGCCGGCGCGGATTGCGGCGACCGTCAGCGCAGGGTTGAAGCGGTAGGGGACCGACGAGATAACGACGTGCGTGCCGTTCATTGCGGCGGCGGTTTGGCTGGTGTTGCTCACGTCGAGTATTTGTTTTTTGAACACGTTTGTGGCGTCTGGTAGCAATCGCGCGAGTCTCAAGTGCGCGTGATCAAGGGCGGCGGAGTCGCTGTCGGCGAGGATGACGGTTTCGGCGTCGCAGTTTTTTGCGAGGTCGTACGCGATGGCGACGCCTTGCCGGCCGGCGGCCCCGAGGACGAGATAGCGGAATTTGTTTTGCATTTCGTTCCGTTCCGTTTATTTGATTTGGTTGATCGGATAGCGCACATACCTTCGGACGTTGTTTGCGCTGCCGGACGGGCGCTGCACCGGTCGTTTTCTTCTACAAACATCGTCAGGTGGTCATCGAAGTCGCTTAGGCGATTGGTCGGGCCGCGACGGCCCGGCTCTGATCCGCTCGGCAGTCCCGGCGCGCCGGGATCGGAGTACCAATCGAATGAAACCAACGCGCTCGGCAGGATTCGAACCTGCGACCTGCGGATTAGAAGTCCGCTGCTCTATCCAGCTGAGCTACGAGCGCAACGCGGGGTACGCTTATATCTTACCGAATGTTGAATGACAACCAGCAGGGGCCGAAGGTCATTTTCGATCGTTGCGGTCCTCACCATGTGGCACTGGCGCCTCGCCGGTGAAAGTGCGTCGCATCATGAAGCGCCTTCGACGATCAACTTTTCGTTGTTGAGGCATCACGCGCGATAGGTTATTTTCATCACAAAGTCATACCGCTTCCTCACGGGCGCGGCTCTGATCGATGCAGACGCACGATTGGTGAGCGTCAACGATCACTGGCAGACTTCGAATGGCGCGCGACGAAGGAGCGTTTGAATGGGTGGGGTACTTTGTGAACACTGCACCGGGGTGTGCTGCAAATATATCGCGTTGCCGATCGATACGCCGGACGACGAGGATGAGTTTGAGGACGTCCGGTGGTATCTGCTGCACGAAGGCGTGTCGGTGTTTGTCGAGGAAGGCGACTGGTATATCAACATCGTCACGCATTGCCGACATTTGCAGCCGGACAATCGCTGCGGCATTTATGAAACACGGCCGCGAATCTGCCGCGCCTACACGACGGACAACTGCGACTATCATTCCGGCGATTACGGCTGGGAAGAGCACTTCACCTGTGCGGAGCATCTCGACGAATACCGCTCGCGGATGAAGATCGAAGCGCGTGCGAAGAAACGCGCGAAGGGCGATAAGAAAAAACGCCGGGGGGTGAAGGTGGATTTGAAGCGCGCGGCGCGACGACGCGCAAGAAACCTGGAAGCGCTGACCGCGGTGACGTTTTCGCCGGAGCGCGATATGTATGGCGTGTCGTTGCCGATTTTGAATGGGCGCGCATGAAGTAGCGTCGGACCTGCGAGTCCGAAGGCAGATTAAGAAAACCACGGAGGCACGGAGGCACGGAAAAGACGAGCAGTAGGGTGGGTAGAGCGCAGCAAAACCCACCTAAAAATTCGTAAGGTGGGCCGTCCCCACCAAGAACATCCCCAGCCTCTCATTCATGTAATTCGTACGGGCGAAACTCCCTACCATCCTCAGTGAGAAATGCTCAGAACAGGTAGTCTCTTGGCTGATCGCAACGTGAAAATTCAGACGCCGCCTGGGATGCGGGACTTTTATCCGGATGACATGCGGCTGCAGCGGTGGCTGTTCGACGCATGGCGCAACGTATCGGAAGCGTTCGGCTTTGAGGAATACGAAGGGCCGATCTTCGAATATCTCGATCTGTACACGATCAAGAGCGGCGAAGGCATCGTCTCCGAATTGTTCAATTTCGAGGATCGCGGTGGCCGGCGATTCGCGATTCGTCCGGAGATGACGCCGACGCTGGCGCGGATGGTGGCGGCGAAAGCGAATGCGTTGCCGAAGCCGCTGAAGTGGTACAGCATTCCGCGGATGTGCCGCGCGGAGCGGCCGCAAAAAGGGCGGCTGCGTGAGTTTTTTCAGTGGAATGTTGATGTTCTCGGAACGGACGATCCGCTGGCTGACGCCGAGGTGATCGCGGTGGCGGCGGACCTGTTCCGGCGGATCGACGTCGGGCCGGAACACGTCGAGATTCGCTGGAGCGATCGGCGGTTGGCGGCGGCGGTGCTGCGGGATCTGAAACTCGCGGATGAGCTACATGCCGACGCGTTTGCGATGATTGATCGCGTCGACAAGCTGCCGGCAGAAGCGTTTGACGAAGCGTGGGATCAGAAATTCGGCACGGTTGTTGCTGGTCGTGAGGTGCGGGACATGCTGACGAACTGCACCCTCGACGATGCGCTAAAGCGCGTTGGGAATGAAACCGGCGGCGAAAATCTGGAAAAATCGGCGGGGCGGTCCCTATCCGAAAATCTGGCACAACTGCAGACGCACCTCGAATCGCTCGGCGTCGCGGACTATTGCCGGTTCGATCTGAAAATCGTTCGCGGGCTTGCGTACTACACCGGGGTGGTCTTTGAGGCGTATCCGAAGAGCGTGGCGTCGCGGGCGCTGCTCGGCGGCGGTCGCTACGACAACCTGACCGGGCTGATGGGTGGTCCGGCGGTGCCTGGGGTCGGCTTTGGGGCCGGCGATGCGCCCCTGTTCGAGTTTCTCAAAGAAATCGATCGTCTGCCGACCAGCTCGCGGTCGCTCGACGTTTTTTTGATCGATTCGCGCGAAGAATTTTTCGCCGACGTGCTGGCGCTCGCGGCGCGGTTGCGGGCGGCAAACATCGCGGCGGACTTTTCTTACAAAAGGCAGGCCGTCGGCAAGCAGATGAAGCAGGCGGACAGTCGCGGTGCGAAATACGTGATCGTCTTCGGCGATGAATACCGCGAAGCGAAACAGGTTCAGATCCGGTCGCTGGAGACGGGGACGACGAGCGTGCAGAATCTGGAGGAATTCCTTGCCAAACCGGGCTGGACGCTGGGCCGGGCGATTTCGTAGGGCATTCGGCCTAGATTTCGCGAGAAACTCTTTACGTCCTATAACATATATTATGTTGCGTAAAGGGGTGGGCGGAGTTGATGCGGCTGGCCTCGTGCGGGATTCCTTTGGTCTCGTTGGTCTCGTGGGCTTTGGAATGTCGAATTACGGCCTGAACGTCCGTAGTTTTGTGTTGATTGGTCGTTGCTTATCGTTGCGCACTCCCGAAGCGTGTATTCGGAGCTTTCCCAAAGGCGCCCTGCCGGCGACCATCATTGCCGCCGGGCCCGACGCCGCCCGCGCGTTCCTCGAATTCTTCACCGCCAACATCCGCAACAAGAACACCCGCATGGCCTATGCCCGGGCCTGCGGCCGGTTCCTGGATTGGTGCGACGAGCTGCGGATCCCGTTGGTCGATATCGAGCCGATCATCCTGGCCGGCTACGTCGAGCAATTGACGAAGGAGTTGTCACCGGCGACGGTCAAACAGCACCTGGCCGGCATCCGGATGATGTTCGACTGGCTCACCAGCCGACAGATCCTCGCCGCCAATCCGGCGACATCCGTTCGTGGACCGAAACACTCCGTCATGGATGGCGCGACGCCGGCGTTTGACGTCAAGCAGGCCCGCAAGCTGTTGGAATCGATCGACGTCGGCACCGCGTTGGGATTACGCGATCGCGCGATGATTGCGACGTTGATTTACACCGGCGCGCGCATCGGTGCCGTCTGCAACCTGAAAGTGAAACACTTCATGCCCGATGGCGGGTCGTGGTGTCTGCAATTCGGCGAAAAAGGCGGCAAGCAACGCAAAATCCCCTGCCGGCACAACCTCGAGGGTAGCGTGGGCATCCTGCCCGCGAATCAGTTGTCATCGCGGCCGCGGGCATCGCACTCGACAAGGAAACTCCCCTATTCCGGACATTTTCACGCGACAAGCGCACGAATGACCGCGGAATGTCGCGTGTCGAAGCACACAAGATGTTGAAGCGGCGCCTGAAGAAAGTCGGATTGCCGGTCAACCTGTCGTCGCACTCGTTTCGGGTGACGACGGGGACGGATTTGCTCAAGCAAGGGATTTCACTGGAGGACGTGCAGTATCTATTGGGACACGCCGATCCCAGAACCACGCGGCTCTATGATCGGCGCAAGAAAGAGGTCACGCGGAATATTGTGGAGCGGATTTCGGTGTAGCAATAACGCCCATATCACGACGTTACTTAATATTGTCAGTAAGGAAAGTTCGTGCCACACTCGGGACAACGAGGACTAGTTATACCTATTAGCGACTGACCGCATTCGTCGCATTTTAACGTGACTTGCCTCTTTGGTTTCGGAATCAATAGGAAAATAATCAGCGATGTACTTCCCCAAAGAATTCCTTGAATTGCGCCTTTCACAAAAAATGCTGCATTTGCGTATGGAGAATATCCAAGTATCTCGGCTGCTGAAATCGCGAAATTTAATAAACGCGGTTCGAGATAATGTGCAGTCGACGCAGATAAAAACGTGACAATAGTAAGTGAGGCGACATATGGAATACTCGCTTTTATCTTTCGCATAGTAGAGCCAATCGCCCGACCGTTCTCCGCGGCGGATATTGCAAATAAATATGTTTGGAACGCTTGGCAGTGCGCCCTTTCTTTTCCATTACAGCAAAAATTGGCTCCTGAGGCAACTCGTTAATTTTCGAGATCCAATTTCCCAAGAAAATCTCGCCAATACTGCGCCGCAATCTTTGCCTCTTCGTCTTCGCGGAATTCCGCAATTTGATCCAAGAACTCCGCCAGCCAACGAATCTCCAGACGACTTAGAGCGCCTAACAAAACCATTGATTTTGCCGGCGACCGCGTGATAATCGCCGCCTGGGTTTGGGGATTTTCGTGTGATGGATCGTCAGGGAGGACGATGCGATGGCACAGCCGTTGGTCACGGA
>JBFWWY010000180.1:0-6848 GCA_050245935.1 Phycisphaerae bacterium
ACTCATGTCCATGAGATCATTGATCAACTGCTCAAGCTGCTCGCCGCTGCGCAGAATGGTTCGCGCGATATCCGCGTATTCCTCGGTCGGGACGGCACCTTGTTCGAGGAGGCGCAGCCAACCAAGAATCGTGGCGAGCGGAGAACGAAGTTCATGGGTAATCAGCGCGAGGAACTCGTCCTTGGCGCGAACGGCACGCTCGGCTTCGCTGCGTGCTTCGCGTTCGCTTCGCAGGAGTGCGTCGCGTAATTCCTCCAGCGCTTTCCGCTCGGAAATATCCTGCACGGTGCCGATCAGCCGGATCGGCTTATTCTTTTCAAATGTGACGCGCCCCAGTGCTGAAATCCAGGTGATGCGTGCATCCTGTCGATTGATGACCCGATACTCCGCGAAGTACTTGCCGTCGCCTTTGGGATCCATCGACGTTTCGACCGCTTCCGCAGTATGTTTGTGATCGTCGGGATGCAGTCCGGCAAGAAAGGTCTGGTAGGAAATTTCTTCGTTGGGTTCGACACCCCAGTAAGTGCGCAGGCGTTCATCCCATTCGATGATGTTATTTGCGACGTCGTAGTCGTAGATTCCCAGTCCGGCGGCACTTTTTGCGAGTTGGAGGCGCTCCTCCGAATCCAGCCGCGCCCGCATGGACTCGGCACGCACCACGGCATCCCAGGTCAGGTCCGCCACTTCGCGTACGAGCGCAACTTCCTCCGCGAGCCAATCGCGCGGCTTAGAATGATTGACGTATAGCCCCGCCACCCATTCGCCGTATCGCAAAATGGGAGCGCAAATGATCGCGCAGGCCCCCAGTTCCGTAAAGCGAGACTTCGAGTCCGCGTCGTCTTCATCGTAATTGGACACCGCGAGTGTGCGGCCTTTTCGCAACGAATCCAGATATTTTTTCCCGATGCCGTCTTCCGGGCAGACTCCGTCGATCGGCTGAAGCGAAGGATCGGACCAACCTGCGAGAAATTGAACCTGATTGGCATCCTGTTGGCGGAAAAAGCCGGCACGATGGGCGTTAAGCCGTCGGCCCACGGCTTCTGCGGCGCCGGACATCATCGCACCGGGGTCACGGGCCACGCGCTGCTGCTGCAGCAGACGCAGTAGAAGTGCCTGGCGCTCCTGACTGGTGCGCAACGCCTCTTCGACTTGTTTGCGTTCGTGAATTTCGACGACGGACCCGACATACCCGAGGAATTCCTTGTGCGCATCGAAGCGCGGGCGTCCGGCGGCCATGGCCCAACGGACCGTTCCGTCGGCCCGATAGATCCGCAGGTCGAGTTGAAATGGCGAGCGCGCAGTTGCGGCGTTGATAAAGATGTCGCGGGTCCGGGTGCGATCTCCCTCGTAAACAGCGCTGAGCCAGCCCCAGCCGCGACTTTGGGGCTCGGACTGACCGGTATATTCGTGCCAACTGCGGCTCAGAAATTCGGCCGCATGATCAACACCGGTGATCCACAGCATCGCGGGCGCGCTGTTGGCGATGTTTCGAAAACGATTATCGCTCTCGCGGAGTTCTTCGCTGGACTTTCGCAGTCGGGCAAGCTGGTCACGGACCTGATACTGGCGGAAACGTGCGCGAATCGCGCTGCGCAGGGTGCTGATCAGCGTCATGACCCGGACCGGTCTCTCGAGGATCGTTACATTTCCCAGCCGGGCGAGGGCCCAAGGTGCGGAACGTGAATCTTCGCCTTGTTCGCAGAGGATAATGGTGGGAAGATCCGACCATTCCGCTTCCGACTCCACCGCGCGTACCAGCAGAACGGTGTCCGGAAGATGAAGCGCTTCCTGCGTGAGCAACAGCGCGCCCGCGCCGTCTCCCAGTTCTTTGCAGAGCTGCGTGAAATTCTCGCAGACGACGCAGGTGATTCCCGCATCGTCCAAAAGCGATTGGCTCAATTGGGCATCGCGTGGGGTTGGTGCGATCAGCAGGACGCGGCTGTCGGTCGGAGACGGGTCATTCACCATGATCGGACTTGATATTGGGAAGGGAATCACCCACAAATCTCGGCAATCCGTGCAATACCCCCTGGAACTCGCGGAGCGGTTCGCCAATGAGAAGTCCGCTCGGACCTCCAAAGCGCATTTCCCGAATGGTGCGCTCATGGAGGCCGGTGCGTCGCTTGATGACCGAGATGGCCTGTCGTACCTCGCCAAAGGCTTCGAAGTACCGGAGGATCATCACCGTATCAGCAAGATAACTTGCGTCGATTGGTGAAATTGTCGATTCACCTACGAGCCCGTGTTGTGTCAATATGAGGATTGTCAGGATGCCTTCCTGCCCAAGGTAGGTCAGAAGTTCGTGCAAGTGGAGCAGCAAATGGCGGTCGCTGGCCATCGCATGCAGATAGCCGGACAAGCTGTCCACCACGACGATTCGGCTTTTGTCGTCACGAACTGCACGACGGACGGCATCGGCAAACTGGCCCGGCGATAGTTCAGCCGGATCAATTCTCCGGAGCTTGATTCGACCGTTTTCCAGATGTGGTTCGATATCGATGCCGAGTTTATGTGCACGAAGTTTGAATGTCTCTTCACTCTCGTCGAAGAGAAAGAAAAAACTGTTCTCGCCGCGATCCGCCGCCGCTTTTGCGATGATGGTCGCGACGCTTGACTTGCCGGTGCCGGAAGCCCCGGTGATCAGCGCGCTGGTACCGCGGGAAAGTCCGCCACCGAGCAACGCATCAAGTTGCGCCATCCCCGTCGGCACTTCTTCGTCGATGAACTGTGCTTCGTGTTCGGCGGCGATCAGCCGCGGGTATACCAGGAGACCACCGGTACTAATCACAAAATCGTGGTAACCTTCCGTGTAGGGTTGCCCGCGCATTTTCTTAATCAGAAGCCGCCGGCGCATCCCACCGTATTCCGGCGATTTTTGCTCCAGCATGATCACGCCATGAGCCAGGCTGTAAAGGTGCAAGTCGCGTTTGTTGGCGAAATCGTGAATCAGCAGAACCGTCGCTTCCTGTCGCGAGAAATACAGCTTCAGTGCGAGGATCTGGCGGCGGTAGCGGAGCGAACTTTCCGCCAGCAGGCGCACTTCGGAGAGTGAATCGATCACGACGCGGTCGGGGCGAAGCTTCTCCGCTTCTTCCAGCACGCGCTTGGTCGTTTGGCTCAACTCAATTTCGGACGGGTGATACATCGTATACCGCGAATCGGGCTTGAGGCTCTCTTCGCTGGGGATGATTTCAAGAATGTGGATCTTGTCGAGCGACCAGCCGTGCGATTTGGCCGTCGCACGAAGTTCTTTCGCGCTTTCGGACAGCGTAATAAACAGACACGTCTCGCCGCGTTCAATGCCGGCCAACAGAAATTGAAGCGACAACGTCGTCTTGCCGCTTCCCGGGTCGCCTTCGATCAAATACGTTCGATCGGGGACAAGACCGCCGCCCAACACTTCATCGAGCCCGCGAAGACCGGTGGAGAGGCGGTCGGCTGAACCAAATGAATTCTTGCTCACGCACAGATTCCTTCAACATTTTCTCATTAGAAGCGAATCAGTAAAACCACCATGAAGTCGGTGCTGCGTGCTTGCGGCACCGGCTCCTATGCGACTGCTTTTCGAACCGGATCATAACCGGATTTCAAGTTCGGATCAGACGAAGCCGTCGGGCTTACAGAATATTCAGGCGTACTTCAGCGTTCTGAATAGTGCGTTTGCAAGGGAGCGATACGCATCGTCCACTTTGCAGTTATCGAAAGTCAAAAGACCGGCCACATAGACCGGTCTTTTTTAATGAGATGTTAATTGATGGCTCCGTCATCGTGATCCTTGCGCGGAAACCGCTTCTCCTCGCGCGGCATTGAGTCCGCGCGTAAGATTGCCGTTTTCAGAAGCGCCCGCGTGAATGTCGGCTTAATTGTCGCTCGCCGAAACGTCCGTTGTTGCGAACATCAAACTGCGACGATTCGCGAAACTCGCGGCGCATTTCACGAACGCCGCGAATGGAGCGCGCCGGCGTTTGTTCGGCATGCGTGAACGAATCCACGCGACCGAAGCGATCCGTGGCACCGTCCGCGTACGCCACCGCGGTTCCGCCGCTGCGGCGGGTGGCGGTTTCCCCGCCGGCGCTGGCTTCACGTGCGATCGGCCCGTTTGCGGTGGTGAGACCGAAACTCGTCGACACGTCGCCGTCACGACCGATGCTGAGATTGAACGTGCTCGCGAGCGCGGGACCGCGATTGGTGGCATGCGCATTGCTGACCGAGAGCGAGACGCCGTCATTGTCCACGCCGACCGCGACGCCTTGTGCGTTGCTGCCGCGCCGGTTGGTTTCGGTGTTGGTGCGTGCCCAGCCGATGCGTCCGTCGTACTCCGCAGTCGCTTCGGCGACACCGCCGCGCGTGCGATTGTCATAGCCCGCGGTCGCGGACGATCCGGCGCTGCTCGCCAGCGCCATTGGAACGAAGGCAAACGAACTTGCGAAGGTCACCATCCAATAATGTTTTCGATGCCGTACACGCATGATCCGATCTCCTTTTACAAGGGTGGTTGCCTGAAGCAATCCACGGACGTGTCGGCGGCAGGGGTTATTCAGGAAAACGCGGGGAGAGATGTCGGAAGATGTGGGGGAGGGGAGGATTGGAGGATTGGAGGATTGGAGGATTGGAGGATTGGAGGATTGGAGGATTGGAGGATTGGAGGATTGGAGGATTGGAGGATTGGAGGGGTGGAGGGGTGACGAATATTCGCGGCTGTGCCGAGATCCCAAACCCGGAACCTTGAAGCCTCGAATCCTTGCCCCCTCGAATCCTTGAACCCTCGACCCCTTCTCCCTCACTCATCCATCTTGAAATCCACCGCGTAATTCGTCGGTTCTTTCGTGATCTGGATGTCATGCGGGTGCGATTCCTGGACGCCTGCCGACGTGGTGCGGACAAAGCGCGCGTCGCGCTTATGTTCGGCGATGTTCGTCGTACCGCAATAGCCCATGCCTTGGCGCAATCCGCCGACGAGCTGGAAAACGTATTCGTTGAGCGGGCCGCGGTAGGGGACTCGGCCTTCGACGCCTTCGGGCACCATCTTTTTGGGATTGTTCTTGTCCTGTCCGTAGCGATCGGCGCTGCCCGCCTGCATCGCGCCGATCGAACCCATGCCGCGATACTCTTTGAAGCGCCGGCCTTTCCAGATCACGAGCTGCCCCGGCGACTCGTCGAGACCTGCGAAGAGCGAGCCGAGCATGACCGCGTCCGCGCCCGCCGCGATCGCTTTGACGATGTCGCCGGAATAGCGAATGCCGCCGTCGGCGATGATGGGCACTTCGGCGACGCTGGCTGCGTTTATGATCGCGGTGATTTGCGGCACGCCGGCACCCGCGACAACGCGCGTGGTGCAGATCGCGCCGGGGCCGATGCCGACCTTAACCGCATCGGCACCGGCTTCCTGCAGATCTTTCACGGCGTCGGCGGTCGCGACGTTGCCCGCGATGATCTGAATGTCAAAGCTCTTGCGCAGCATGCGGACGGTGTCGATCACGGCGTCGCTGTGTCCGTGGGCCGTGTCCACGACGATGACGTCGACGCCGGCGTTGACGAGCTGCTGCGCCCGGTCGTAATCGTGCGGGCCGATCGCCGCCCCGACGCGGAGGCGGCCGCGATCGTCTTTGAGACTTTGCGGATATTCGCGGCTACGTTCGATGTCGCGCATCGTGATCAGACCCGCGAGTTTGTTTTCGCGATCCACAAGCAGCAGCTTTTCGACTTTCGCTTTCTTGAGAATTTTCTCCGCTTCATCGAGCGTCGTCGTCGGCGGTGCGGTGACGAGATTGTCGCTGGTCATGACGTCTGACACGCGCGCGTCCGCGTGTTCGTTTTCGAGGAACTTCATGTCACGACTGGTGAGAATGCCGGCGAGTCTGCCATCGTCGGCGGTAATCGGGATGCCGCTGACGTTCTGCACCCGCATCAGGTCCTGCGCCCGGCTGACCGGATCGTTGGGCCGCAGCGTGATCGGATCGAGAATGACGCCGCTCTCGGAGCGTTTCACTTTGTGCACTTCACGCGTTTGCGCTTCGATCGAGAGGTTGCGGTGAATGATGCCGATGCCGCCCTCAGACGCGAGCGCGATTGCCAGCCCGCTCTCGGTCACGGTGTCCATCGGTGCGCTGATCAGCGGGATGTTGATGCGAATCTCGCGCGTGAGCTGCGTGGACACATCGATGTCGCGCGGATGCATTCGCGCCCGTCGCGGAACCATCAGTACGTCGTCAAAAGTGAATGCTTCGGCGATGATTTTCGGGTGGGTATAGTGTTCCATGTGACAAAAATAGGGGAAGGCGGGGGAAAGTCAAGAGGGCTGAGGGGTGAGGGCTGAGGGTTGAGGGTTGAGGGCTGAGGGTTGAGGGTTGAGGGTTGAGGGTTTGGGGTTTGGGGTTTGAGGTTTGGAGTTTGGGGAATATGTTTGCAGAACGATGCAATCTGCGTTGGTGCAATCCGCTACGATGGTGTTTCGGGGAGCGGGGAATCAGCGGCGGACGCCGGGGAACAGAAGCGATCACTTCCTGTCTAACCTGTGGCTTCGGACCTAACGGATTCCCGAAACGGCGAGCATTGACGCAACGAGACGCAATCGAAGGATGCAGGTATGAAGTTTTCCAGCAGTATTCTCGCAGGTTTGGCCGTAGTTTGTGTGCCCGTTTTGCGCGCGGATGAAGGACCGCCAGCGCCGGAGGAAATTCATCAGGAAAAGCCGAACATGCCGTACTTCCGCACCGAAGGTCCGCGGATTCTGTCCGGCCCGCAGCCGGCGGATTTTTTGCGACTCGGACCGTTTCAAAGTGTGCAGGTCAATACGGCCGCCAATGGGATGAACCTTATCGGCGACGCGGCCTACGAGCCGTCCAACG
>JBFWWY010000181.1:0-6831 GCA_050245935.1 Phycisphaerae bacterium
TCCGACATTCCCAATGGAATCGACGTTCGTCGCTTCGTGGACCGAGATGGCATAACGCTGCTGGTCGTCGATAATTGGGAGCAGAAACAGGCGATCCAAGTCAAGGTCGACGGTGCGACCGTCGATGTTCCGCCGGCGCGCCTCTCCATTGTCGAGGTTCGCTAAAGTCCGAACGGTTGCGGGCGGTCTTCGAGGCGGCTGGCAACGCCGCGCATTCTGGGTACACTGCGCCGCGATAACCGTAAGCCGTTCAATTGCTGGCCTTTGGAGGCACTTTGGAACACGATTTTTTCATGGTGATGTCGGGAATCGCCCTGACGATGGTGGCTTTGGTCGCGTGGTTTATCTGCCTGACCCGGCCGCGTGCCATGCTTCTCGACCCGATCAGCCTCGGCTGGGGCGGCTTCATCGCATTCGTGGCTCTCGCGATCCTTTTGCTCGGCTGGTTTGAGCCTTTCCGATCTTTTGCGGACGGCAAGGAAAAAGTCGTCGGCCTGGTTGTGCTCGGGCTTGTCGGCTATGTCGCCGGCCTGCTGTGCGGGGGAACCCACCGCAAACTCGCTTCACTCGTGCCAACCCCGCGCGATACCCTGAATCTGCCGATGGTCTGGACACTCACCGGAATCAGTATCGTCCTCTACCTGTTCGGCGTTCTCGCGACAATGTTTTATTCTGAGGAGTTTCTGCGCGTACCGCTCGCGTTTGCAACAGCGGGTCTTGGTGCGGCTGGCGTATTGAGCGTGTTGCTCATGACCGCGTTCAAGTCGGACACGATTAACAAAATTCTCGGCGCGATCATTTTCATCGCGGTCATTCTCGTACTTTCCTACACTCAGTTTTCGCGACGTCCGGTACCGGGCCTGCTCGGGGCGCTCGTCGCAATGGTGTATCACCTGCACATCCGGCGCAAGGCGGTTTTCGCGCGCCTCATGTTTCTGGCCGGCTCCGCCGGTGTCATTCTGCTCGTCATTCTCTTCCTCACCGCGACGCGCGGCTCGCGCATCAAAGGGACGGACGCGGTGGGAACCTTCTCGGATAAAACCAGACAGTCTTTCATCGGCGGGATTACGGTCAACGTAAACGCGTTTGAATTCTGCACGATCACCTACCCGGAATATTATGACTATCTCTGGGGAAGCGGCATGCTGCCGGTGCTGGTCTGGCCCATCCCGCGCGCAATCTGGGAAGACAAACCGCTGCCCACCGGCGGCGTCATTTCTCCTCAGTACACAGGAAAGGATTCTTACTCCGTCGCAAACACATTTTTCGGCGAGGCCTTTGTGAATTTCGGCACCGTCGGTGTGCCGATTTGCCTCTTCGTGGTGGGCATCATCGTGGGCACGATGACGCACAAATTGCGCTCGGACCCGGACAACCTGACATTGTGGGTCGCGTGGTTCACCATCGCGCCCGACTACATCGGCGAGTGGCGCGGCGACCTGACATCCATGACGGTGCAGGCCGTTGTCCGCGTTTCGTTCTTCCTGTTCATGACCTGGCTCCTCGGCAAGTTCTTCGGGCGCGCGCGTCGCACCGCGCTGCCCCGCTCGGCTGCCGCCGCACCCGCCGGGCCGCGACGGGTCGTTCAGGCGCGGGCGCAGTATGCTGTAGCACCGCAGCGCGGCGTCCGATAGAGCAAGTATGAACGCTGCGGAACGACCGATACGCGTCGCCTTGGTTCAACGCGTACTCAGCCCTTACCGCGTACCGGTGTTCGAACGCCTTGCCGCTCGTCCCGAGTTCACCCTCCGCGTTTTCTTCGGCGACCCCGTCAAGGGGACCAAGATCAAGAATGCCGCCGATACCGGCACACTTGATGTTCGACAGATGAAAACATTTTGCCTTCAGACAAAAAGCTCCGGACGCAATGTGCCGCTGCTTTGGCATCCGGCGCTCTTTTTTCGCTTGATGGCCTTCAGTCCGCGAGTAATACTCTGCGAAGGCAACTCCAATATCCTCAACAATATTTTCATCTACCTGTACGCGTTTCTTTTCCGTCGAAAGATTGTCTGGTGGTCCCTGGGACAGCTTCCGAATCGCGAGTATCGCGGACTTTCATCTTTATATATGAAGCTGGTTCAGTTCCTTGAACGCCGTGCGGACGGCTGGCTGGGGTACAGTTCCATGGCGGTTCGTCACTTCCTCGCGCGCGGCTATCCACGGGAGCGCGTATTCCTCGCTGTAAACTGCGTCGATACGGACGCGGTGTTCCGAGATATTGACGCGTCGGCGTCGCGCGTCGACGCCATTCGTTCCGAGTTGCGGCTGGACGACCGCTGGGTCATCCTGTTCGTCGGCGCGCTCGAGGCGCAGAAACGGTTGGATCGGCTTTTTCGCGCCTTTGCCCGCACACGGAATAATAATCCGAACGCGACGCTGCTGATCGTCGGCGGCGGGGCAGCCCGTCCGGAACTGGAAGCGCTGGCGCGTACGCTGAATATTGAAAATGATGTCCGGTTTGTCGGCGAGGTCCGCGAAGGTGTTTCCGCCTATTTCCTGCTGGCGAACGCCTTTGTGCTGCCGGGACTTGGAGGTCTCGCTGTCCCGCAGGCCATGGCGCATGCACTTCCCGTCATCTGCGGCCCGGCCGACGGGACGGAACAGGACTTTGTCATCGACAATCAGACCGGCCGCGTGTTTTCAGGCTCGACGGACGAAGAGATCGAACGAGAAATTGAGTCCCTGCTCGCAGCGTGGGCAGCCAACCCGGCGGAAGCGGCGCGTCTGGGTCAGAATGCGAAGATGCTGATCGAAACCAAATACAATATTCACACCTTCGTCGCGTCGATAGCCGACTGCCTGCTTGAAATTGCCGGACGCAACACCCGATGACCGAGAACACCGCAGGGAATCCTTCGGCATCCCCGCCGAGCGCGCTGGCGCGATTGCGTGAGCGCGCGGTGCGCATTTCTTCCTACGCAATGTGGATTACCGCCGGATTTATTCTCACGCTCGCTGTTGAGCGCCTCGTTCTGCATCCTTATTTGCGCGCGGCGTTCGGCGAAATTCAGTTTGGCGCGTTCGTGTGGGTATTGGGAATCGTCAACCTGGTCGGAACGGTCGCCGCCAACGGCTTCACCATCAACCTGATGCGCGACTTGAAGCGCTATGAAGATGAATTTGCCGCGAACTACATCCGGCAAGCCGTGCTGCTCACCGCGACATTTTCATTTTTCATTCTTGTCGCAAGTGCACTCGTTGCGTATGCCATCGCGGACGCAGCGGTGCAGGAAAATGCCTTCGCGCTCTTCTCGACGCTCATCGTTTTCTCGACATTTCGCGGAATGCAACAGGTGCTGTTCGCGGCATTGCGCATTGAGCGGAAGTTTCGCACGATCTTTCTCCTGCGCGTGGTGGAGGGTGCAATTCTTCTCGCAATCCTGATCGTCGCCGGCCGGCAATCCTTCTGGGGGGTCGGCCTGGTTTATGTGTTCAGTGTTTTGGTTCCATTTGTGCTGGCGGCCGTCCGAGAACCGGCGTTCACAATGCGCCGCGAATGGTGGAATGGACAGCTCGCACGGGTTCAACTTCCCGGCTGGGTCGGCGGGGCCACGCTCGCGTTGACGGAGCAGGGCCAACTGCAGGCCTCCCGGCTGATTCTCGGCATTGTCACCAGTACAACCGAGGTGACGTTGCTGTACGCGGGAACGTCCATGGGCAACTTCTTCGTCGCGCCGGTCAGCATTGTCAGCGGTCTGCTTTTCTCACTGATTGCCTCGCACCAGGAATCGCGACTCACCGGCAGACGCGGGGTCCTGTTCCTCGCTGCCGTCATCGCCACGGGCGTTGCCATCTGGATTCTGTCACACTTTCTGGGTATCTGGCTGGTGGAGTGGCGATATCCGGAAGATGCACCGACAACGCTGGAGTTCTATCCGCTGATCGCCGCCTCGAATGGCTTCACCGCGGTGATGATTCTGTTGCGCCCGGTCGCCATCCGCTACCTGGCGATGCGCTGGGTGACCGCGGTGTCCGCAGCGACGGTGCTGTCTCAAGTTGTCCTGCTGGTGTGGCTAGCGACCACTCACGGCGCTCGCGGTGCGGCCATTGCTCTATTAGTATCTTCAGTGGTTGGTGCGCTTCTGTGGCTTGGCACATTCATCTGGTTGGCGCGACGTCCGACACCGATAAAGAAAGTATCGTAATTTTGTTCCCGCGCACGCGGCCCGCGTCACGCGCACGCTGCAAGTTTCGTCATGGAAAAACGACACAAAATCATGATTCTCGCGCACGGCCTGCGCGTCACCGGCGGCAAAACGATCGGCCGCAGCGTGCTCTCCGCGCTGGCGCGCGTCGCGCCGGGACATCAGTATCTCATCACGGTACCCGCCGAGTCGGACTTCAAAGAATGCACGAAAGGACTCAAAAGCGTTGAAATTGTTTCGTGTACCGCGCGGGGTCGATTCGCGCGGATGCGTTTCGACCGCGCTTTGGAACGTGTCGTCATGCCGCGTTTCAAACCGGATGTCATTTTTGCGCTCAGCGGTCAGGGCATTCTGAGCCCTTCGTGTCCTCAGGCACTGTTCCCACAGGACGCACATCTTTTCTATCCGGCAAAGCATTTTGTCCTCGACACCTTCACGAACAAACTCGTCAAGCAATACCACCGCCACCTGTTGAAGCGGTGCCTGAAGAAATCCTCCTTGATCTTCTGCCAGACGCCGGTGGTGGAAGAGCGAATCCGAAAGGCGTTTCGCTACAAGGAAAAAGCAGTCGTGGTATACGGCGCCCCCTCCGATATCCTGCGCCCGGAGAAAGTGTCGGGAACGCCGCCGCGCGAAATGCTCGCGAACAAAGACAAGCTTAAATTTGCCTGCGTATCGGCCTATTACGGTCACAAGAACGTGGCGGCGATCGCAAAAACTGTCGAAATGTTCGGCGGCGAACTCATCGACGTCGTTTTTTTTCTGACCGTGGATCCCAAGCAGCATCCGCTCGCCGGCGATTTTCTGAAACGGATTTCGACCGAGCAATACCGCGATCGAATTGTCAATCTCGGCGAAATCCCGCACGCCGCGCTCGGTGCGGTGTACAACTCTGCGGATGCGCTGATCATGCCCACGCTGCTGGAAACATTTGGATTGCCGTACGTGGAAGCGATGACATTCGGCCTCCCGATTCTCACCAGCGACCTCGATTTCGCGCATGCCGTCTGCGCCGATGCCGCCGTGTACTTCGACCCGTGGAATCCTCGATCCATTCGCGACGCAATTGTGCGTTTCCGCGAGGACGCTAAGCTGCGGAAGACGCTTGCGCAAAAGAGCCGTGATCGCGTCGACTTTTTTGCACGCTCTTGGGATGACATCACGCGAACGATGGTCCGCGAATTGGAAATGCTCGTCGAAAGTCAGGCGAAATCATGACGCGCCCACATTGTAAAAAGTGTGGGGGGTCGGCATGAAAATACTCGTTCTTGCCCACGGTCTGCGCTTCACCGGCGGAAAAACCGTCGGGCTCAGCGTCGTGGACGCACTCGCGCGCGTCGCACCGCAACACGAATATCTTGTGACGATCCCGCCGCATCTCGGGTATGAAGCGCGGGTCGAAAAGTTGCCCCACGGGCGCGCGCTGGTTTGCGCCGCAAAAAACCGAATGCAGCGGCGCAACTTTGATCGCGTGACCCTTCGTCATGCGCTGCAAGAATTCCGGCCGGATGTCCTGTTTGCACTGAGCGGGCAGGGCATGACCGCGCCCGGCTGTCCGCAAGCGCTGTTTCCTCAGGACCCGCACCTCTTCTACCCGGTCAAACACTACGCGCGCGATACGCTGCAAAACAAAATTGTGAAGCAATATCATCAGTTTAAGCTCGGAAAACACCTGCGCGACACGCAACTGATCTTTTGCCAATCACCTGTCGTGGAAGAGCGGATTCGCCGCAAGTTCGGATACAACGGCGCGGCGCGGATCATTTACAGCGCTCCATCCACAGAAATTCTGACGCGCCGGAGTGATGAAGGCGTTCCGCCTGAGTACAAGCCGTACGCGGAGAAGACCAAACTCGTCTATGTTTCGGCGTACTACGGCCACAAGAATGTCGACGCGATTGCGGACGCGTTTGAATTGTTCCCGGACGCACTCGGCAATGTCGTCGCGTTTGTCACCGTCGCGCCGCAGCAGCACGTTCGCGCCGGGCGGTTCATCCAAAGGCTGGAATCCCCCGCTTTCGCCGGCCGCGTGATCAATCTCGGGCAGGTGCCGCACGAGCGGATCGGCGATTACTACGCTGCCGCCGACGGGCTGCTGATGCCGACATTATTGGAGACGTTCGGCCTGCCCTATGTCGAGGCGATGAGCTTCGGGCTGCCGATTCTCACCAGCAATCTGGACTTCGCCCACGCCGTCTGCGGCGACGCCGCGATCTATTTCGACCCGTGGAGCCCAGCTTCGCTGCGCGATGCGATTGTCCGCTTTCGCGATGATGGTATGCTGCGCAAGGAACTGGCGGAAAAGAGCCGCGCGCGGCTGCCGCAGCTCGCGAATTCATGGGACGACATCACGCGCACGATGGTCGACGAGTTGGAAAAGCTCGCCTGACCCTCGCGCCGTCAGGGGAAGTTGCGTTGAAGCAAGTACTCACACACATGCGAACCGGACAGACCGAAATCGCGGAGGTGCCCTGCCCGCGCGCGGGCCGCGGGCAACTCCTGATCCAGACCACGCGGAGCCTCATTTCCGCGGGTACGGAGCGGATGCTTACCGATTTCGCGCGCGGCAGCATGATCTCCAAAGCGCTCAAACAGCCGGATCGCGTGAGGCAGGTGCTGCAGAAAGTCAAGACCGACGGTTTGCAGCAGACGGCACAGACGGTCTTCAGCAAACTCGATGAACCGC
>JBFWWY010000182.1:0-6820 GCA_050245935.1 Phycisphaerae bacterium
TCGGCGGAACCACCTATCCGCGCGAACAACTCGAGCGCTCGTGGGTGCGGCTGCTCGCGAATCAGATGCACGACATTCTGCCCGGCACGAGCATCCCGGTCGCGTACAACTGGTCGTGGAACGACGTAATCGTGGCGATGAATGGCTTTGCGGATGTGCTGACCGATTCGGTGGGAGCGGTGAGTTGAATTTTTGGAATCAATGCGAAGGGCAACATTTCGCTCGTGCTCTTTAATCCGCTTGTGGTCCCGCGCGCGGAAGTAGTGGACGTCACAGTAGATTTTGGCGCAAGCAGTCCGCTCGGAATTTCTGTGATTGGACCCGCAGGAAAGCACGCGCGGGTGCAAGCGGAACGGTTCAAAGGCGACCGGACAATTCCGCTGAAGTTTCTGGCGGAGGTTCCCCCGCTGTCGTTCACCGTTTTTGAATTTGCTGCAAGCAATGTTGCGACTGACACAGAAGGCGTGGTCGTCACGGGCCGATCCCTCGAAAACGAACACCTCCGCGTTACGCTCAACGACGCCGGCGACATCGCGAGCATTATGCACAAAGCAAGCGGTCGCGAAGCGCTCGCGGAGCCGGCGCAGCTTGTGTTCACTTATGAAAAGCCCGCCCAATGGCCCGCGTGGAACATGGATTGGACCGATCGGCAGAAGCCGCCGCTGGGTGTCGTCGACGGACCGGCGGAGATTCGGGTCGTCGAAGAAGGCCCGCTTCGCGGCACGATCGAAGTGCGGCGCGAAGCGCGCGGATCAATCATAACCCAGCGCATTTCGCTCGAAGCCGGCGACATAGGCCGCGCGGTCATTGTTGATTGCGACGTCGACTGGCAATCCGCCGAATGCGCGCTGCGTGCCGCGTTTCCGCTCACCGTTTCCAACCCAAAGGCGACGTACAACTGGGGTATGGGGACCATCGAGCGCGGCAACAACGAACCGAAAAAATACGAAGTCCCCTCGCACGAATGGTTCGACCTGACGGACAGCGACGGCTCCTTCGGCGTGTCGATCCTCGAAGACAGCAAGTTCGGCTCTGACAAGCCGAGTGATAGCGAGGTGCGGCTGACGCTATTGTATACCCCCGGCGTTCGCGGCGGCTATCTCGATCAGCACAGTCAGGACTGGGGCCGACACGACATCCGCTACGCGATCTACCCGCACGACGGCGATCATCGCGCCGCGCAAAGCGAGTGGTACGGCCGTCGACTCAATCAGCCGCTGCGGGCTTTTCAGGTGGCCGCAGATTCGACCGGACCGGCGAACCGTAAAAGTGCGACAACCGACGCGCCGCGCGAGTTATCACTTGCAAGCGTGTCGACGCCGCAGGTCGATATTCGCGCGCTCAAGCTCGCCGAATCGCGCGATCGCGTAATCGTTCGCGTGCAGGAATTGTGGGGACGACCGGCTGAGGACGTGACTGTCCGCTTTGCGGGGTCGATCCTGTCCGCAGAAGAGGTCGACGGGCAGGAGCGGCCGATCGGTCCTGCGACCATCGCAGACGGCGCGCTCGTCTTCGATTTGTCGCCGTTCAGCCCGCGATCGTTTGCGGTGGAACTGGCTCGTTTGGATGCGAAAATTCCGCCGCCGAAATGCGAGTCCGTCGCGTTGACGTTTGATACTGACGTTGTCAGTACCAACGCCGATCGCGCAAACGGCGCGATGGATGATCACGGACGCTCTCTCCCCGCCGAGCAATTGCCGAAGCAGATCACGTCGGCGGGCGTCACCTTCTCGCTGGGAGAAACAACCGCCGACGGATTGACTGCCCTCGCGTGCCACGGCCTGGAGTTTGCGCTGCCGCAATTTGGCGACACGGTGCATCTGCTCGCGGCCGCGAGCGCCGAGGACGACGTGGATGCAGTGTTCCGCATCGGCGGCAGCGAGCACCCACGCAGCATCCAGCCGTGGACCGGATTCGTCGGGCAATGGGACACGCGGGTTTTTGATCGGGCATTCAAGCCGGTCGATTTTGAATGCGCGGGCAACGTGACGGACATACTCCCCGGTTTCATTCGTCGCGATCCGATCGCCTGGTTTGCAACGCATCATCACGATCCCAAAGTCGGTGACCAGCCTTACCAGTTCAGTTACCTGTTCCGATATGACCTGCCGCGCGCGAAGGGTGCAACGACGCTGCAATTGCCGAACGACGCGCGGGTCAAAATCTTCGCGGTTTCCACAAGCGAAGGCGCGCATGCGTCGCGTGTCCGACCGGCGGCACCGCTTTATGACAATTTTGATCAGCGCAAGCCGGTGAAATTCAGATTCGAGTATCCGCCCGCGCCACAGCCGGCGCACGCCGGTGCGGAGGCGGTCGGGGTCGTTGCGGTGGATCGCGGCACGGATTTCGCGAAGCTGAAGATCGCGCCGCCGTCGAAGAACGATTTCATCGATGTAGCGACGGGGAGCGCGGCCCGCTTCCATGTATTCAATCCGGACAACAAATATCCGCCGCACGGCCGCGCGGGCGTCCGCGACGGCACACTGCCGCGCTTGAACGACGGTGACCTCGCACAGAACAGCGACGACGTCGCGCGCTGCGTCTGGTACGATCAGGAAGGTCGTTTCTATTGCGACCTCGGCAAAGCGACGAAGGTTGAACGCATCAATACCTATTCGTGGCACCGATCCGAGCGCGCCCCGCAGTATTTTTCCGTCTGGGGTGCAGGCAACGACGAATTGCCCAATGCGGACATCAGCAGCGGCAATCGCGAAGGGTGGACCCTGCTGGGCGTAATCGACTCCCGATCGCTCGGCGACGGCGAAAAGCATGCTTCTTCGATCTTCAGCGACAACGGCAATTTGGGGAGCTATCGCTATTTGCTCTGGATTGCAGAAAATGTCGGCAATGGCACCTTTTTTACCGAAGTCGATGTCTATGCAGCGGATTAGGCGCGCACGCGGAATCTCGCTGCGCGAAGGCAAATTTTTTTCCGTAATTGGTTGCGCGATTCTGCCCGCGCTCGCTTCTGCGCATTCCGTGGTGGTGACGACCGGCGAACTGCGGCCGGCTGGTGAACTGCTTCAAGCGGATTTCGTTTTCTCATTACACGATCTGCAGCATTTCGAAAGATCCGTGCTCGGCGGCGCCGCACCGGAAGAATTGGCCTTAAGCACAGCGAAGCGGCTGCATGTGTTCGACGATGAGGGCGTGCTCTTTTCTCCACTTTCGACGCGGGTTGAATCATTACAAGGCGAGAATCACAGCAGAATGTATCGCGTCCTCACTCAGTATCGAACCCGCGACGCGGCGCGACGCCTTACGTTTCGAATCGATCCTGCGACGTCTTCTGAGAACGTAAACTGGCACCTTTTGTTCGCCGTTTTTCGAGATCGGGAAGAAACGGCCGCAGGTCTCCTGCAAGTCACTTCTCGTGGGAATGTCGCGTTGCTCGATCTGCACGCTTTGCGCGGCCAACGTGATGCCTCTGCCGATCCTCTGGTCATCGCGTCGGAGGAACTGGAACTTGGCCGTCTCGACGTGCACATTTCGGAACGCGAAATTGTGCTGGCAGGTCATTTCCCCGCGACGTTGCTGACGGCGCTGCAGCTACTTCCCCATGCAGGAGGCGACCAGATTTCCGCGCCCGATGTCGCGAGACAGGCGGAAGAAATTGCCGCGTGGTATCAAGCGCACGCGGCGATCGTCGTGAATCATCGTGACGTGGCTATTACTCCGGGGAAGGTCCGACTGGAGACTCGCGGTTTCCCCGCGGAAGCTTCGTCAGAAGTGTCCACAGCGAACCCCGTTTGTTACTGGAGCGCGAACGTGCTCGTCACGGCGCGCATCCCGTTCACGGAGCCGATCGATCGTGTGAATTTCTCCTGGTCGGCCTTTCCCGCCGGCGTGGCACGCTACCACGGTCGTCTGTTTGTGGAAGGCCGAGAAATGGTCGATCGCGACGTGACGGCGTCTGCGCCAAGCATGTGCTGGAATCGCGCGAATGACCGCGAATCGGCGGCCGACGGACGAACTGAGAAAAGCGGCTCCAGACAGTAGGGCGGCGTCAGGCAATTTCCAATGGCTGATCCACGCGAGATACATACATGTTGAGTCCGCAGACCAGCATGCGGTCATCGTCGGTGCGACGAACATAATATCCTTCGTCGGTTTCCATCACCTGGATCGACGGGACCATGCGAATCTTGTTGTGACCGACCGCGCGTTCCTCAAATTCCTGCCAGACCGTAACATTGAATTCGCGACCATTCGCGGCGCGAGCGACAAACTGATCGACCTTCTTGGTCATGCTGAAGAGCTCTCCCAATCGTTGAAACCTGCACCGAAACCATCACCCGGGACGCCGCGTGACGGTCTCGCGGTGAGCGTAGCGTACCTTGTCCCCTGAGATTTGTGAAAATGCTGCGGCCGGCATCGAGTCCGCGTCGAGTCGGGCCGCCTTGACGTGGCGGGTTCTCACCCGCGAATTGTCGAAGCCAAAGCGTGCCGCCAGGATCAATCCAAATCGTCGAGCGTGGGGCGGATGCCCATCACGTCGGGCTTATAGATCTTGGTATCGAGCGCGCGAACGAAGCCGGTCCAATCGCTTTCCTTGTCCGGGTCCGATTCAATTGCAGCAAAGACCTGATTCATCTTCGCATCAAGATTGTCGATGTAGTGCACGAAAAACGCCTCTGCCATCGCCGGAAGCCGGGGGCTGCCGTACTCATAGCGACCGTGATGTGCGAGGATGATGTGTTTGACCGCGTTTGCCAGATCGACCGGGAACGGCTCGTTCGTGCGGTCTTCAATGATCCGGATTTTCTCGGCAACCCAGATGACCGCGAGCGTGATGTGGCCGATGAGCTGGCCTTCGTTTGTGTAGGTGAAGTTCGTCGAATAGCCGAGTTCTGCGGTTTTTCCGCTGTCGTGCAGAAAAATGCTGACCAGCAGGAGATCACGGCTCACTTCCGGATACCGCGGCGCGATCAGGACGACAAGCTCCAGCAGGTTGAGCGTATGTTCCAGCAACCCGCCGAGGTAGGCATGATGATTGGTGACGGCGGCGGGCGCATTTTTGAAACTGCGAACAAACCGCTCATCGTTCACGAACTCTGCTACCAACGCGATCAGGTGCGGATTCTCGATGGAGCGCAGAATTTCTTTGGTCCGCGACCACATCTGCTCGACGTTTTTCTTGGTCGCGGGCAGGAACTCCGTCGGATCGACTTCGTGTTCGGCGACGATGCGCATTCCGTCGATGATGAACTGCCGATGGCCCTTGTAGTTTTCGACGCGACCGCGAAAGCGCATGAAGCCGCCTTCCGGCATGGAGTCGTACAGTTCCTGCGAGGCGTTCCAGATCCTCGCGAGCATCTCCCCAGTCGCGTCCGCGAGAACCGAGTGGATATACAGGGAACCGTTCGTCGTCGTCCGCAGGTCCTTCTGCGCGATGCGATAGATTTCCTCGTCGATCCGTTGCCCGGCTTCGAGGTGAACAATGTTCTGTTTGCGGGCGTTCGCAGGCATCGTCATGACTGCAACGCCGATTTGGATTCCGGCGCAGCGACAGCCTTCGCATCAAAATAGCGGTCGGCGTCCGGCGAAATGAACACGGCATCGCGGTCAAACAGATCTACGCGCAACATGATCCCCAATGGTGTCGTAAAATAAGAATGAATTCGCGAGGCCAGCTCGCGAATCGCGGCGGCCCATTCGCGCCCGTGCCGCTGCAAAGATTCGATGACCGTATAGATACCCTGAATGTTCCCGGCATGTCGCGTCATAATCTCAGCGATCAGAATCTGCTCCGCCGACTTGTGGACGCGATCCCAGTCGAGCGCGCTGACGGCATGAAACACCAGCTTGTGCTGCGTCTCGATTTCGCGGACGAGCGCGCAAAGGAAGTCGTGCGACGCGATCGCCGCCTCCAGTTCTGCACGCTTTTCCTTATTGATCTGCGAAATCTCAAAACTCCCGAGTTTCACTTTGCTGTGCGTCTCATGACAAACGGGTATGCGACCTACTGCGGTGCAACTGCCTGCCGGATTTGTTCTATCGCTTCTTCCTGCGAAATCTGATCAGATTCTACCGCATTGGTGAGCTCATTGAGCTTCTGCGTCAACGCCTGATGATACGCGACCGCGGCGTCGACGCGTGCGTCGTCCAAGCCGTCCACCAATTCAATTTTCCACGCATCATTCTCGCGGCGCAGCGTCAGCGATTCGCCCACTTGTGCCGAGCCCAGAAGCGGGCGCAACGGGTTCGGCGTCACGGAAACGGTGTTCACGTCAACAGCAGTAACCTGCGGCGTTTCGCCCGGGCTTGCGACCAGACGATCCGCCTCTTCTGCGGCGCTCGCGCCGAATTTATTGCTCAGGGCGCCGCGCAGAATCGAATACGTATCGAACGTCGATTTGATTGTTGAAAGCTTTTCATCCGTCAAGGCGGAACTTTGATTCGGATCGATGCGATCCCGAACGGCTTGCACATTCCCGGACGTGAAATCCGCGGCAAGCTCATCGAGAAACTCGCGCGCCGCGCTTTCGGTCCCGGCGGCAGCAGGATCCGGTCCCGCCGCTTCAACGGCGGGGGCCTGTACTCCGCTGATGGGTTCGAACGGCGTCGGTTGGTAGTTTCGCAGATCGGACAATACGCCGGGGTCCGCAGCAGGATAAGCGACGGAGGTACTGTAGTTCGCACGCAGCTCGTCGCGCGCCACGTCATCGCTGCGACTGCAGGCAAGCTGTCCGATAGGAATGGAAATTGCCAGCGCAACGAAAGAATAGCTGGGGAATGTTCGCATCCTGCTTCTCATGCAAGAACTACAAATTACGTCCTGATAACGCCTCATCGAAGTTAGTCGGATGGCTTTACGGAG
>JBFWWY010000183.1:0-6816 GCA_050245935.1 Phycisphaerae bacterium
AGGCTGTCGCTGCGTCGGTGAAGGTACCGATCATGCTCTACAACATTCCCGGCCGGTGCGGGATTGAGGTGAGCGTAGAGACCATCAAGCGTTTGCGCGAGTCGTGCGACAACCTCACATCGGTCAAGCACGCGACGGGAAAAGTCGAAGGGGTCAGTCAGGTATTGGCAGCTTGCAACATTGACGTGCTGTCAGGTGACGATCCGTTGACGTTGCCGATGATGAGCGCGGGTGCGATCGGCGTGGTGAGCGTGCTGTCGAATCTCGCGCCCCGCACGGTGAAGAAAATGACCGACGCGGGATTAAAGGGTGACTGGAAAGCAGCCCGCGAGGCGCACCATGCGCTGTGGCCTTTTGCGAGCGTTCTGCTCGGCATGGACACCAATCCGATTCCAGTGAAGACCGCGATGAGCATCCGCGGCTTCTGCAAGGAGGAGTTTCGCTTGCCGATCGTACCGCTGGCGAGCGGCGAGCGGGAGGCGTTGGCGAAGCTGCTTCGCGAGAATGAATTGCGCTAAAATCCAGACCCGAGGTGACGCACCGGTACGACGCCGGTGCCGCAAATAGTCAGCAAGTGGCGAACAGCGCCGGAAAAAGCAGAAAATCTGATGGCGATTCGATTCACGAAAATGCACGGGCTCGGCAATGACTACGTGTATGTCAGCACGTTTGATCAATCCGTGAACGATCCGCAGTCGCTGGCGATCGCCGTCAGCAATCGTCATCGCGGCATCGGCAGCGACGGCCTGATTCTGATCACCCCGCCGACATCGAAAGATGCGCACGCGCGGATGCGAATGTTCAACGCCGACGGATCGGAATCGGAGATGTGCGGGAATGGAATTCGCTGCGTTGGCAAATTTGTCTATGACCATGGCATTGCGAAAGAAAATCCGCTGCGGATCGAAACCGGCGCAGGGCTGTTGACGCTGGACCTTGAAATCGAAGATTCGCGCGTCGCGCGGGTGCGGGTCGACATGGGTGCACCGCGGCTGGCGGCTGGCGAAATACCCGTGCGTGCGGAGTCGAATCCCGTCATCGGGCTGCCGGTTTCTGTTGGGGAACGCACGATTGCGATGACCTGTGTCTCGATGGGCAACCCGCACGCGGTGGCGTTCGTCGATGACGTGGCGCAGTTTCCGCTCGCGGAAATCGGGCCGCGAATCGAGAAACATCCGCTCTTCCCGCAGCGCATCAACGCGCACATTGTACAAATACTGGACGAGCGGACCGTGCGGATGGTGACGTGGGAGCGCGGGAGCGGTGCGACGCAGGCGTGCGGCACCGGGGCGTGCGCGGTATGCGTTGCGTGTGTGTTGAACGGCTTGACGGCACGCACCATCACAGCACATCTGCCGGGGGGACCACTGGATCTGAGTTGGGACGAGAAAACCAATCATGTTTTCATGACCGGTCCCGCGACAGAGGTGTTCAGCGGTATATGGTAAAAATCCGCTGGACGCACCACCAAAGGACGAGCGATGAACCCGAGTAAAAAGCCCTTCGCCGGCAAAATGCTGATTATCATCGCTCCGATCGTGATTGCGGGCTGCCAGTGCAAGCGGGAAACGGAGCGTTCTCGCCCCGATCTGGGACACACAAAAGAACAGCCGGTTGCGAACGAGAACGTCGCGGCAGAAAATTCAGCGGACAATCAAAACACGAATGCAGGCGACGTTGCCGCCACGAGTCAACCCTCGGCGGAAACACAGCCGGCATCGGCCCCGACTTCGCAGCCTGTGCCCGAATCGCCGAAGTTCGTTCGTGTTCTGCAGACGGATAAAATTTCGCAAGATTCGAGGGTGATCGCGAATGTCGGCACCGCGAAGAATGAACTTTCGCTTCGCACGGACAACGTGCGACGACTTCGCATCCTGCGACAGGATGTCGAACTGGATCGATCAAAGAGTATCGTCCTGCGAATCGATGGACAGACTTTCGAGTGGCCGGCAAATTCCAGTGTGACGACGTTCGAATGTTCGCCTAACGGCGTGTGGTCACCGGCGAGAAACTAGCGCTTTCGGCCCGCTGCATGTGCCGGCAGGAACGTTTTCGCAGGTCCTTTATTTGCGGCACAATTTTTACACCATGACGGATAAACAAGCACGTCGATTTGTCTCGCGCGGCGGAGAGAAACTCGCTGCCGCGATTGACGCATTTGACATTCGCGTGGCGATGCGGACATGCCTGGATTTCGGCTCACATGTCGGTGGGTTTGTCGATTGTCTGCTGCAATATGGCGCTGCGTCGGTGACAGCCGTCGATCCGGGTTACGGCGTTCTGGACTATCGGCTGCGCGTGGATCCGCGGGTGACCGTCCGGGAGCGCACAAACGCGTTGCGCTTCTTCGCAACGAGCCTCTACGATCTCATCACGATCGACGTCGGCTGGACACCGCAGCGGCTGGTCTTGCCGGTTGCCATGCGATGCTTGAAGCCGGACGGGGTCGGAGTGATCACATTGATCAAGCCGCACTACGAAGCCCCGAAGGACTGGCTTGCTGGTGGCGTCCTGTTGGAAGCGCGACGCGACGAAGTCATGAGGCAATGTCGCGAGGACGTTCACGAACTCGGATGGACAATCACCGCCGAAATTGAATCGCCGCTGCCGGGACACGGCGGCAATCGCGAAGCACTTTGGTATCTCAGGCGGGCCTGACACATTTCGGTGACTTAGTTGCTGATCAGCAGCGAGACCATTCCGGAGATATCCTCCACCGTGATGCTCCCGTCCTTGGTGAAATCTCCAGCCAACGGATTGCACGCTGGATACTCCACATGAAATTCGGCGGCGTCCACGAGTGCGATCACAAACGGTCCCACGTCACTGACGGAGATCATGCCGTCGCAGTTGAGATCGCCGACACAAAGACCGTAATCGATCCAAATCGTCGCAAGATTGGAGGTCGCAGCGCCGTGTCGCGCGCGGAACTGAAATGAATCCAACCCACAATCGCCGCTTGGATCAGGTTCGTACAGCACATGCGGACCTTCGCGGGTATCGTTGAGCGCACCGCGCTGCGGGTAGGTAACGATTTCGTAGTCAACGGTGCCCAGTTCACCACGGAACGAAATCGGCAATTCCACCACCATCGGAACAGACACATCGCGAACGGAACGCGTGCAAGAGATTGCGATCGGCGCCGCGGCAGTCGACATCACTCCGGCTTCCTCGATCTGCAGCGCGATCGGTGCACTTCGGACTGCGTTTCCTCCCGCATAATAGGCTTCGGCGTGAATCTCTACCGGCCCCGCTCCAAGAATCGAACCCGGCACGGCAAGCGATGCGGAGGACAGTCCGGATCGCGCGACAATGCGACCATTATGGAGCAGCCGCGTCTCGCGCGGCGGATGCGATGCATCCACTGCGAAAGAAAACAAGTCTGTGGTCAATCCGGCTTGAGTCGTTGCCGACAGTAGTATGCGGAGGTCGCGATTCTCGACCATAAAACTTCCGATCCAGCGACCACTCGTTTTCGGCGCGTTGTTTCGCACCGCTTCGAAGCACAGGTCGTGGTAGCCGTCCCGCAAAGAGGTCGTATCGATGGTAAATGGCAGTCCGGCAGGCCGCGTCTGGCGAATCACGCCGTCAATCAAAAGGCGCACTTCGGCAATGCCGCCGCCGGTGACAACCGGGGTGAAAGACAGGTTCCCAGAGACGGGTGCCGTGGGTGCATTCGAGACGACAATCGTCGGGATCTCTGCGAAGGGCCGGGTCAACGGATCACCGATGAGCAATCCCTGAAACGGCAACGCTCCAACACTCCGGTACGCGGCTTCGCCAAGGGTAAGTCCACGAAAGTAGTTCACGTGCAACGACGCATGCGGGAATTTGGAAGACCAGTTACATGGCTCTTCTACTGTCCCCCATGATCCACTCGCGCCTTTGACGATCCAGCGCGACACTTTCTCCTGAGAGTTGGTGTCGAAACGCGCGGCAAAACTGGTCAGGTGATCCGCAAAGGTGCCCGGACGCAGCATCATGTCGGCGTTCTCGATTCCGGGGTTGGCGAGACCGGTCATGATGCCGAGACAATCGTTCTGGCCGAGCGGAAGGTCTGCAAACAGCGTCTCGGCCGCCCCGCCGTCAAGTTCGATGTTGAGCTCCGCAAGCGTAAAGCCGCCGTGACGCGGTGGACTGCGCAACGGGTCATCCGTGTGCATGAAGTAAAATGTCCCCGCCGGATGTGCGCCGTCGCTTGCCACACTGCGATCGATCATGTCGACGATTTCCTCGCGTGTGTTTCCCCGCGCACCGGTATAGCCGAGCAACGCGCCGAGAAAGATGCGCTGTCCGAAGAGGGGTGCCGTCGGAACACCCTGGACCCAACCCGCGGCTGCCGAGAATCCGATCGGCCCCTCAAAAAAGGAAGCGTATTGATTGACTGCCAAGGATGAGTAGTTCCCTCCGGCAGACAAGATTTCCTGCGCGAGAAACGAAAATGAGTACGCTGCGCTGATCGAAAATCGCCGAACGGGGGAGCAGACATCAAAGACAAGGTTGGGCGCATCCACGTAATAAGCGTCCGAGGGCATGACGATGACAAAGTCGACGTGATCGGCAATTTGACGTTGCTGCACGGTCGCTTGAAGCGCGACAATGTTGGTTTCCGCGAACTCGTCGAAATCGAATGCCCCAGGGGCAATGTACAAGATGTTGGAAACGGGAATGGAACGTGCTGCGCGATAGTAATTGGCAAAGAAAAGCGCGTCAGCGTTCGTCGGATCGACGATCAGGAGTGCGTTATTCCCGGTTCCGCCGGCCCATGTCACGGACGCGGCAGCGCAGAGCGTGAGCAGGCGCAGCCACGGCGTACCCGACACCGCATGAGGTGATCGCAAATGCATCCAGCGCATCCCCAATCTATGTTGTGCAGAATTTTTGGAATGAAAAACGGATCAGAACCGATCGCGCCAGTGTTCTGAAACGTGCTTCATTCCCTGCCCGAACCCAGCCTTTAATCCGGGATGTGCCAAACCCTCGTTCCGGCACATCCATCCACGCAAGGCAAATTCATCATGCAACCGCCGCGAGGGCAGTGCGTTTCTGGTGTACGTCGGCCAGCAATTCACGGAACGATTTGGCAAACGACGCCAGACCTTCCTCAAGCAACTGCGCCGTCACCGCGCGCATATCGATCCCAGCGGCTTCCAGGCCGCGAATCGATTGTTTCGCACCCGAAACGTCCTGGAGCAACGCCTGGGCCGGCAGCGCTCCCTCCTGTATGAGTTCCAACGTCGCGGGTGGTACCGTGTTGACCGTGTAGGGACCAATCAGCGCATCCACGTATTTTGTCGGCGGATAATCCGGATTTTTCGTGCTCGTACTCGCCCACAGCGGACGCTGCACGCGTGCGCCGGCCGCGCGCAGGGTTGCAAAGCGTGACGACTCGAATACGTCGCGAAACTTCGCGTAGGCCAGCCGGGCATTCGCGATCGCAGCCTTGCCTAACAATGCGCGCAGATCTTCTTCGCCGGCGTCAATGCGTCGCTGCAACATGTCGTCGACCAGCGTATCCACGCGACTGACAAAAAAGGAAGCGACTGAGGAAACCAGGCCGAGGGGTTTGCCCGCTTTCTGGAGCGTCTGGAGACCGTCGAGATAAGCAGAAATCACCGCTTCGTACATTTCCACCGCGAAAATCAGCGTCACGTTGACATTGATTCCCTGACCAATCAGCGCCGCGATCGCGGGAATCCCCGCCTCGGTTGCGGGCACCTTGATCATCAGATTGGGTCGATCCGCGGCGTGAAACAGACGCTGACCTTCCTCGATCGTGCCGGCGGTGTCGTGTGCAAGTGTCGGATTGACTTCGAGACTGACGAACCCATCGCGACCATGTGTTTCGTTATACACGGGCCGCAGGTGATCCGCCGCTGCCCGAATGTCGGCCAGCGCCAAGGCCTCGTACACTTCCTGATCGGTTTTGGTGGTTGCGGCGAGACGGCGCAGGTCCGCGTCGTAATCGTGCCCCGCCGCGATGGCTTTCTGGAAGATAGTCGGATTGGACGTCATGCCGGTCAGTCCGTCGGCGATCAATCGTTCCAGTTTTCCCCCCGTGAGCAACTCGCGGTCGATAAAGTCTAACCAGATGGATTGCCCGAGTGCGCTGATCTGCCGGAGATTGCTGAGCATTCGACTTCCTGTGCATGATTCGAAAATCTGACCCGCGTTCATGCTAGCGGGTTCGCGCGGGGATTCAAATTCACGGTATGGATTTCACTCGTGCCACATTCAGCGAGCACCCGGAAGGCGCGACGTTGGCGCAAAGTGAATCACCGGTTGAAACGGGTGCGTCCACGATAAACCTGCCTGGTCATCTTGATACAAAGTACGGCTGAGTAATTGCTTATGTGTGGCGAACACGGTTGCCGGAATCGCTTCCAGCAGATCACAGAGCGCGCGAGTGGCCTGCGACAACTCGGCTTTGGGCACAACTTCGACGGCGATGCCACACATCTGAAGTTCCTGCGCCTGAATTTTTTTTCCGCGTATGAGCCAATCGAGCCCGCGGCGCGGGCCCACGGTGTCTACCAGAATCGGCATCAGCACTTCCGCGACAATTCCTTTTCCCGCCCCGGGGAACTGAAGAAAGGCATCCTCGGGAAGAACGAGAAAATCGGCTGCAAGGGCCACCCCTGCCCCACCCGCAAACGCGGGTCCGTTCAGTGCAACGACGATCGGTACCGGCGAATCTCTCATTTCCGCAAGAACGAGCTGCAAAGCCGTGCAGGAAAGCGTTTGTTGGCAGTCGGCTGTCGTGGGAAATTCGTTCAAGTCCAATCCGGAGGAAAACGTGTCGCCGACTCCTGTGAC
>JBFWWY010000184.1:0-6814 GCA_050245935.1 Phycisphaerae bacterium
CGGTCATCCCCGAAGGTGCAACTCCCGCGGTCCCTACAATCGAACTCGCTGCCGATAACGACGGTACGACCCACAGCGGTGCCCTGCGTCGGGAGGCCTTCGGAGGTCGAACCCAGCGGCGCGGAGGAAAAATTCACAACTGCGGTGAACGCTTCATCGTCGAAGTTGTTTCCGTTGTCGAAATCCGCTTCGAGCCCCCGCTCGATCAGTTCCTGGGTGCCGACCACCGCCGCCCGGCGGCAGTTCAGCGCCGTAAATCCCGTGGTTGTCTGTGCTTCAACCCGGTTCTGCTGAATCAGAATCGAGCCCGGCGATTTGTCGAGTGGATCGTATGTGCCAAAGCTGAAGATCGCGCGATACCGGGTATTGTTGATGAAGATGAAGCTGATCTGCCCGCTCCGTTCGGAAAAGAAACCCGCCCCGATATTGCTGTCTACGAAACAGCCGGAGGTGCTGAGGGAAGCCGCAATGACGACTCCAGCAATCAGATACTTCTTCGCGACGGAACCCGAAATCAACATATTTGTCCTTTCGGCAGCCGAATCCGCGTCGCCTGAAGGGCTTTCGCGGTACAGCGCTGCACTGTACATTCTCGGACGGTCACTTGAGCGGACTTCGGAATTCTAACCTGACGCAAGCGTCTTTCCAGTTCAACCGTCGATGGCACAATTCTCGGCGCACGATCCCAATCGCGCAATCAGCTTGGGAAGCGCACAAACGAGGGAAAGATTGGTGTGTCTTTTGAATCGCGTCGCACGCGTGTCCGGGTTGACGGACTTGTCGCATGGTCAATAATTCCGAAGGTGTCGATTTGCGTGCGATGCGCGACGATACATGAGTTACCAAGCAAGCTTGCCAACGCACCGCTTTCCCGCGGCCGGCGTTCGCGAGGAAGGAAGTGTGCTTCATGCGGAATGCTGTGTTGGCCCTTGCATTGCTGTCGCTGACGCTGGCGGGCACCGGCTGCCTCGAAATTCTGAATTTTCTCACCCCGGGTGCGCAGAATCCGCCGACCAATGATCCCGTTCCCGCAACGTCGCTGGGCATTGTTGTGGAAGCCCCGACCTCGGACGCAAGCGTTCCGGCTGATTCGCAGGTCAGCATTCGCTGGAGTGCCGCAAACCGCACCGGCCGCACCGCGCGTGTGACCATTCTGGTTGAGGAACTTGCGACCGGAACCGAATCGACCATCGCGGACGGTCTGGCAGTCAACGCTGCCAGTGGCACGATCACTTCGGTCTGGAGTACCGACGGCTTCCCCGCGGGCATCTACCGGGTTCGCGCGCGCATCACCCTTGAAACAACCGTTCGGGAAGATACCGCGCCGGGCCGCATCACGATTGATGATGCGCCTACCTTTGCGTTTACACGACCGGCCAATGACATCACCCTGCCTGAGAGCGACCCTGTAGAAATTTCCTGGACCGGCTTTGATCCGGAAGGCGATGGGACGGTTCGACTCTTCGTCGATCCCGATTCGGAAGACACCACCGCAAACCGTATTTTGATCAGCGAAGAAATGCTCGGAGATTCTGCTGACGATGAAGAGCAGTCATTCGACTGGTCAGGACTGGACTCGGCCGGCACGCGGGTGCCGACGGATACGTACAATGTCGTCGCGGTCGTCGATGACGGCGTCAATCCGGAACAGGTCTTTGTCGCGCCCGGACAGATTTCGGTTCCGGATGCCTCAGACGGCAATTCCGCCGAACTCGCTTTCACCATGCCCGAAGAGGACACGACGTTTCTGACGAGCGATGATCCGCTGGAGATCGCGCTCAATATCAATCAGGCGAGCGACGCACTGGTCGATATCGCGATTGACACGGACGACAATCACGCGAACGGCAATGAGACCACTATCCTCTCGCAACGCTTTATTGAAGCGGACACGGATACGACCGAGTTTGAGTGGGACGGGACCGACTCAGATGGCGCAGCCGTGGCCGACAACATTTACCGGCTGTTTTTCGTATCCAGCACCGGATCCGGCGCACCGATCGTGATGGAGTCGGAATTCCTCGTATTTCGACGGTCGTCGGAAGCGCAGGCACTCATCGCGTTGACCGCTCCCGGTTCGGTATTGACGCTGAATCCGGGGCAATTCCTCACGATCAACTGGCGGGACGATCTGTTTGATGCGGACCCGGATGATGAAAATGATCCGGAAGCGACGATTCGCATCGTACTGGACGACGACAATATGCCGAACGAAGGGGTCGAGACGGACAACGCCGAGATGCAGATTCTGGCGGATCGCGAGGCGTTTCCGGACGGCGTGCAGGATACGTTCCAATATCGGATTCCCAATTCACTGACGCCGGGAACCTACTACCTCTTCGCGTATATCGATAGCACCGACGATCCGAATACGCCGGACCACATTTCGATCGGGCCGGCGGCGGTTGTGATCGAGGATCCTTCGATGCCGAACAATCCGTAGCAGACATCGAGGCCGATTCACCAACACATGACCGGGCCGCGTACCTGAATCAGGTCGCGGCCCGTTTTTTGTTGACTGTTTGGGTGGCTTATCCGCTCCGCGTGCGCCGCGCGACGACATCGAGGCTGACAACGTAGTCGCTCATTTTCGCATCCGCCGGCAACCTGGCGGCAATCTTCTGATAAAGCGGATCCTGCCAACTGGTCATCGCGTCAACGTACTCCGGCTTTTCGATCAACATGATCTCGGTTAGGCCTGCGGCTGTGACGGACGCACGCACATCGTCAACCAGATCCGCTCCGGCGACACAACCCACCAGCGCTTCAACATCCGTCAGCACGGCCTCCGGCAGGGGTTGACGCAGCGCCAGATCAGAAACCGCCACCCGTCCACCGGGCTTCAACACGCGCGCAATCTCGCGCCAAGTTTGATCTTTGTCCGGCGAAAGATTGATGACGCAGTTGGAAATGACGACATCGACGGAAGCATCGGCCACGGGAAGATGTTCGATTTCGCCGAGCCGAAACTCGACGTTCTCAAGTCCCGTCTGCTCCACGTATGCGTCAACATTCCCACGCGCCTTGCGGATCATTTCGGGTGTCATGTCGACGCCGATGACTCGGCCCGTCGCGCCTACTTTGCGTCCGGCGATAAAACAGTCAAAGCCGCCGCCGGAGCCGAGATCGAGAACGGTTTCGCCGAGCGCGAGGCCGGCAATCGCCGTGGGGTTGCCACACGAGAGCCCCATGTTCGCGCCTTGGGGAAGGGCATCGAGTTCATCATCGGCATATCCCACTGCCCGCGCCACGTCGTCCGCCGTCAGTGTCGTAGGGCCGCAACAGCCGCCGCCACCACAACAACTTGCACCGGCTTCGGCTGCATTCGGTACCACTCCGGAAAATTGACCCGTTTCAGCGATTTTCGCGTAGCCAACGCGCACTGACTCTCTAATCGTTTGTTCCGCACGATTTTCCATTGCGATCCCCTTTTGATGATCGTTCACGTCTATCGAACCCGGCGTACAGCACCCTGCTTTCGAGGCTTCGTCGATGGCATCAGCCAGCGCCCGAAAGCGTGACGCCAAAGCGGTGGCGGGCGCTTCGTACCACATTGTGCGACCGCTCTTTCGCGCCCGCAGGAGCTTGGCGCGCGCGAGCGCACTCAAATGTCGTGCGACCATCGAAAAATCGATCGCGCAGCATTCGGCGACCTCCGTGACCGAGCAGGGTCGCCCGCATTTCAGCAGGCACGCGAGCAGCTTTGCCCGAGTAGGCTCCCCCAGCACCTTGAAGAGATCGGGGTCAAGGCGTTGATCGAGGGCGCTTTTCACCGTCGCCGCGATCTTCGGCGTCACCGACTTAAACTTGTTTACTGGCGTCATAATGCAAGTATATGACGGATTCGTGAGGACGACAAGTTGAGCCCGAAATTATTCGGATTGAAGGGTGGGAAGTTCAAAACAGGCGGCTACGCCAGGGTCTGATCGTCCAGCAGTTCGGTGGTGGCGTTGTGCGTTTCCGCCATCGCCGGCTTATTGGAGCGGACGCCGAGCTGAACGCGGGTTTTGAACACCGCACGAAGTGCGCTGCGTGATGCCGATTCTTCCGTCGATTTGATTCCGTCACGACGAAACAACCGCCGGAGCAGATCGCAAACCGAATTTATGAGAGACTGGCGCGGAATCGCAAAGCAATCCTCGCCGATCTTCCGCAAGGCGTCGCCAAACTCGCCGGCCGTCGCGAAACGACGCGTTTCTTCGAGTTGCAACGTTTGTCCGATGGCTTCGCGCAAATGATAGCGAACCTCGCGCAAGTCCACGGCGAGGGCATCCTCCTCAGCGAAGCGGTAAATGCGCTTCAGGTTCGGCTCCAGCCGGCGTCCGCGCTGCGCCGGCAGTTGCCCCGTCAGCAGTTCATGTGCCAGAATTCCCAGCGCATATACATCCGAGCGAGCCGTGAGATGATCGGTTACGCCCTCGAGTTGCTCGGGGCTCGCGTAGCGCGGCGTTCCGATAAACCCGCCACGCTTGTCCCCGCATGCGTTCACGACGTCGTTTTCCAGCTTTGCGACACCGAAGTCCAGGACCTTCGGCAGGCCGTCCTCGCCGACGAGAATGTTCGCAGGCTTCAGGTCGCGATGAATGATGCCGCGTCGATGCGCATATTCGACCGCCTCACAAATCTGAACCAAAAGTTTGATGCGATCCTGCAGGCCGCACTTCATCATCTTGGCATAGAGCGTCAGCGGCGCACCGTTCACGTACTCCATCACGAAATAGGGCGTATCCGCGACGGCGAACCGCTCACCGATCTTGCGGCGCAGCGGCGAAAATCCGGAATGCATGTGCGCACTGATACCCGGGTGACGCAACTGACGGAGAATCTCCATTTCGTAGGAGAAGCGAATCCGCATTTCCGGGGTCATTTTGGAGGGATTGACCAACTTGATCGCCACACTTTCGTGACGCGTGGGGTGCAATGCCCGATACACCAGCCCCATTCCGCCTTTCCCGAGCAGTTCAACGACGCGGTAATGATCGATGCAGAACGGCGGTGCGGGGAAGCTGTCCGGCGAAATGCCGGTGATCGCGCGCTGGTGCACGTGCGCGATCGTCGCGGTGCTCGGGAAACGGAACATCCCCGCACCTTTCGGCTTATTCACCTGCATCTGCGCCGCAACCTGGTAGTGGGGCAGGATGGAAAGTATTTCGTTGCGAAGGGTCGAATGGTCCGCACAGTGATCGCGGACAAATCGCGTACGATGTTCGGTCGGACGCGTCAGCGCCTCATCGAGCAGATCGCGGATTTTCTCGTGCAGGGTCGTGGACATCGGTCGCATACCCGCTTTCGTCGACGCTATAGTCCGTCAACATCTAACTTTGTTGCTTCGGGCCACCTCTCGCGGCACCCCGTTCGGGTTGCGGGGAAAAGGCCTCTCAGGACTATAACCTGCTACGTGCCCGAAAGATTCCGGTTCAGCCATGCCAATGCGTACCGAAAGTCCTTTTCGACGGTGCTGGCACTGACGTCCAGCACCTTGGCAATATCCGCGTACTTCATCCCCCCGAACCAATGCAGCATGACCACGTCGTAGAGCCGCTTTGATTCGCTGATCAGCTTTTCCATCGCCTGATCGAGGTCGAGCACGTCAATCGTGCGATTGTTCCACCGAATTTCGATGTCGTCGGGATAGACGGCAATGCGATTCACCTTACCGCCACGCTTCTGCGCATTCCGGCGTCGATGGTGATCGGTAATGACCTGCCAGATTTTGCGGACAGCGATAGCGCGGAAATGCTCGGGACTTTTCCATTCCACATTGGAACGTTCGAGAAGCTGTATGCACGCCTCGTTGACCAAATCCGTCGGCTGCATGGTAAAGCCATGCGGTTGCCGCCGGAGATAGCCCTGGGCAAAATGCCGGAGATCGTCGTATACGATCGGGACCAGATCAGCGGTCGGTGGAATTTTCTGTGGCTCTTCGTCCGACACGCAATTCTCCCGCGGTGCGTTTACGCTGCCGTTCGCTGCTTATTCTATCGGGCTCTCCCGCTTGTTCGTCGGCTCATGCGTCGAGATTCTCCAGTTTCCCGGACCATTGTGCCGGGTAATCGCAGAACCAGTCGGGGAGCGTGGCGCGAAACTTTGCTTCATTGATCTTCAAATCCATGAATCCGCGATTGCTCGGAAATTCGACAATGTAGCGGCGCGGGATAAACGGACCGTATTCGCCGATGCGCTGATAGTTCTTGAGTTGAGCCCGCATCAGGACGGTCCCGGCGCGATCGCGATCAATCAGTTCGTACGGCAGGCCCGACTCTTTATCCAGCCGGAGTTCTCGCGCATCCGTTCCGTCCTCGCGGATATATACCAGTGCATAGCCCGCACCATTGCGACGGAGGACCGGCGGAATGTCGTCCAGCGTCATCGGGAACGAGCGCAGCATCAGCGAATCAAGCAATCGCTTCGGCGGGATCGGCAACCGCTCTTCAGAGACACTGTAGCGCGAGGCCCAGGACCCCCACCACATCGTGTTCAGTTCCGGTTCCACCCAAAACCAGTAGTACTCATCGTTCGAACCGAACTGGGCGATTTCTCCGGTGAGCCCGCGGACGCTGAACCGCAGGCATTGCGGCGTGCGGAAGCGGAGCGACGCTTCGTGACCGATAAAACGACGATACACGCCGCTCTCGTCTTCGAACTTAAATGTGACCACTGCCTGACACTCGACTTTTTCGTTCATCAGCAGCAGATTGTCATTGATGCGTCGCAAAGCTTCGTCGCCGCTGGTGGGTGGCGGGTACAGGCGCATGCCCGGCGGTCGACCCTCCGGACAGCCGGTCAGCACACCGAGTGCACCGAACATTGCGGC